>CAJOKM010000001.1 GCA_905235205.1 uncultured Clostridia bacterium
TATAAGGAGAATGTGAAGGCGGGTACCGCGTACATCTTCATCACGTTCCCGAACAAGGACTACAAGGACTGCAGAACGTGGTTCAAGATCTATCTGCCGCCAACGACTTCGACGAAGGTCGAGAACGTAGAGAACGGCATCAAGATCAGCTGGACGAAGGTGGAAGGCGCCGCGGGCTACGTGGTCTACCGCCGCGCATGGAACCTGAAGGATGCGGGCTGGACAACGTTCGAGCGCTGGAACAACACGACGGGAACGTCGTGGGTCGACACGAAGGTCTACGCGGGCACGCGGTACCAGTACGGCGTGAAGGCATACTTTGCAAGACGTGCGGATGCAGTGACGGGCGCGATGATCGGCGGCAACGTAGGCGACAACTACAACCTGGGTCTGGTCGGACCGCTGAAGACGACGGTACGCATCACGACGCGCGTGCTGAACAGCGTCACGCCGGGCAGCAAGAAGCTGACGGTGAAGTGGACGGGATCGAGCCTGTTCACGGGCTACCAGATACAGGTCGCAACGGATGCGAAGTTCACGCAGGATCTGAAGACGGTGACGGTCGACAACGCGAAGACGTACGAGAAAGCGGTCACGGGTCTGAAGGCGAAGACGACGTACTATGTACGCGTGCGTTCGTACCACATCTTCGAAGGCATGACCTACTACGGCCAGTGGTCGAACGTTTTGAACGGCAAGACGAAGTAACGTCCTGAAAACAAAAGGCTCAATGTCAATAGTTGGGGTTGAGCTTGCAGAAAGAAATGAAACAGGGAACGAATCCACCGCCCTCGGGGCGGTGGATTCGCCGCGTTTGAGGGGGTGTTGAAAGATAAAAGGATGCGCTGCCGAAAGTTGGTAAAGTTACGGTACCCGAACGCGATCCGCTTCAGCACCTTGATCGAGCCTGTGAAATAAAGTCTGTAAATAGATACAATAGGAGGCCTTAGAAAATGGCAACAGTATCTCATAAAACCGCCTGCATTGCAAGCATGCTTTTATCTCGGGACCCGTCGGAATACGCCGACTGACAGTATGTTTCGGGTACGAATGCGGTCAGTTGAAAGAACGCTCCAGATACGCTTCCGCGGCACGCACGGTCCGGACGAGATACCGGATCGCGGCAACAGGATACGCGCCGGTTGCCGTTTCACCGGTCAGCATCACGGACGCGGCGCCGTCGAGAACGGCGTTGAAGATATCGCATACCTCGGCGCGGGTCGGAATCGGGCGCCGGATCATGGAATCGAGCATCTGCGTCACGATCGTAAAGTCCCGCTCGGCGGCGCGGCAGGCTGCCGCGATGCGCTTCTGCACGGCAGGCAGCTCCCAAAGCGGCACGGCGTTACCGAGATCGCCGCGCGCGATCACGATCTCATCGCAATACGGGATCAGCTCCGAAAGCGCGTCAACGCCTTCCGTGCTTTCGATCTTCGCAAACAGGCGAATCTCCTTGCCGCCGGCGCGATCCAGAGCGCTGTGCACCTCAATCAGATCTTCCTTTCTGCGCACGAACGGCTGCATCACGGCGGTCACGCCGTAAGCCGCCGCAAGGCGGATATGCCGTCGATCCGTTTCCGTCATCGCGGGCGTATCAAACGAACGCCCCGGCAGAGCGACGCTTTTTCTGCTTTCCAGTACGCCGCCGCGCGTCACCAGAAGACGATCGGACTCCTTAATCTTGAGCAGGATCTTTCCGTCGTCCAGGAGGATCTCCTGTCCGTGAGGACAGTCTGAAAGAACGGACAAAACCGCATCGGGAAACGGGATCGCGTCGATACAAACGGTTTCACCCGCGTTCAGACAAACGGGCTTTCCAAGACCGCCGATGCGAAGCTCGGGTCCCTGCATGTCGATCAGAAGCTGCGGTTTTTTTCCGCACGTCATTGCCGCATTCCGATACGCGTCGATCAGATCCGAAGCGTCTTCCAAAGCGGCGTGCGACAGGTTCAGCCGCATGCCGTCCAGTCCTTCCGAGATCATCTGTTTTAAGGTGTCCGGTTCCCGGCATGCGGGCCCGAGCGTTCCGTATACGGTTACATGTTTCATATCCGTGCTCCTTCCGGTTTGTCCTCAGTATAGCACATCCGGACCGCGCCGAAAAGATACGATCGAATGGCGGCGCCCGTTCCGGGTAATCTTTACTTTCTGCTTGAAGAAACACCGGGTTTCCGATATAATAGCAGTATCGAAAATCAAGGAGCGAAGAATGGCAAACGTACTTTTACTCAACGGCAGTCCGCGCGCAAACGGCTGTACGGCGACGGCACTGCAGGAGATGATCGGCGTATTCCAAGCGGAGGGCGTCGAGACCGAACTGATCCACGTCGGAAACAGGGAGATTCGCGGGTGCATCGCCTGCAACCGGTGCGAACAATTGCAGCGGTGCGTGTTTGACGACATCGTCAACGAGGTCGCGAAAAAGTTCGAAGCGGCGGACGGTCTGGTCGTGGGCAGCCCGGTTTATTACAGCTCGCCCAACGGCACGTTGCTGGCGTTTTTGGACCGGCTGTTTTACAGCACGCCGTTTTCCAAACACATGAAGGTCGGCGCAGCGGTCGTTTCATGCCGCAGGGGCGGGAACACCGCGTCGTTTGACGTGCTGAATAAGTATTTCACCATCAGCGGCATGCCGGTCGCGTCGTCGACATACTGGAACCAGGTGCACGGCTTTACGGCCGAGGACGTCAGAAAGGACCTGGAGGGACTTGAGACCATGCGAAATCTTGCCCGCAACATGGCGTTTCTGATCAAAGCGATTGCGGACGCGAAGCAGACCTACGGGCTGCCCGTACAGGAGCGCAAACAGTTCACCAGCTTCCCGGACGGCAAATAACAGGCAAAAAACCATACGGAGGTACTATCATGAAACAGCAAATCAAAACCACAGAAGCTATTTTCCCGATGCCGGTCCTGCTCATCTCGACCTTCAATCCGGACGGAACCGTCGACGTCATGAACGCGGCGTGGGGTACCATGGTCGATCGCAACACGGTCGCGCTGAACCTGAGCGAGAGGCATCGGACCGTGCAGAACATCAAGGCGCGCAAGGGCTTTGTCGTGCATATCGCAGACGCGAAGCATGTGATCGAGGCGGACTGGTTCGGCGTTGTCAGCGGCAATCAGGAGCCGGAGAAGTTCCAAAAGACCGGCATGACCTATGTGACGTCCGAGCTCGTGGACGCGCCGGTCATCAACGAACTGCCCATCGCGCTCGAATGCGAGTTTGTTGAATACCAGGACGGCGCGACGGGTCTCGGCGTCATCGGCAAAGTGCTGCGCACGTCGGTCGAGGAAGCCCATCTGAAGGATGGCAAGGTCGATATCGATTCGCTCGAAGCGATCGCGTTCGATCCGTATACGCACGGCTACTATAAGGTCGGCGGCAGAGTCGGCGACGCGTTCAAAGACGGTTTGAAGCTGAAATAAGAGGCGCGTATGAGCAACGTACTGGTCATTTCCACAAGCCTGCGCGGCAAGAGCAATTCCGATCTGTTTGCGGAGCGGGTGATCGCGGGCGCAGCGGACGCGGGACATACGGTCGAGCATATCAGCCTGAAGGGGAAGGAGATCCGGTTCTGCATCGGCTGTCTTGCCTGTCAGAGGACGCAGAAATGCATTCAAAAGGACGACGCCGTTTGGATCGCGGAGAAGGTCAAAGACGCGGATACCCTGGTCTTTGCAACGCCGATCTATTACTATGAGATGAGCGGGCAGATGAAGACGCTGCTGGATCGACTGAACCCGCTGTTTCCGTCGGATTACCGGTTCCGCAACGTCTACCTGCTTGCGACGGCGGCGGAGGACGAAGCGGAAACGCCCGAGAAGGCGATAAACGGGCTAAAGGGTTGGATCGACTGCTTTGATAAAGCGGAATTATCCGGCACGCTGTTTCTCGGCGGCGTCAACGCTCCCGGAGAAGCCGCAAAACTGCCGGAGAAGCTGGAAAAAGCATATGCGTTCGGGAAAGCGCTTTTGTAAGCTTGCCATAGCGCTGCTTGCGCTTTTCGTGCTCGGCTGCGGGAGCTTGCCCGAGCCGGTCATGCCGGAAGCCGAAAAGGCGGACACGCCGCAAAACAGCGCCGCAGCAACAGCACGCGCGACACAGATCCCGACGGTCTCCGAACCGGACGCGAATGAGGACACAGAGGAGACAGACCGGATGATCTACGCGCATGTGAACGGCAGAACGCTTTCGATCCTCCCGGAACAGAACACGTCCGCGGAGGCGTTAATCGAATTGCTTGAAGCCCAGGACGTGACGGTCGATATGCACGATTACGGTGCGTTCGAAAAGGTCGGCGCGCTCGGCGCGACGCTTGTGCGCAACGACGAGCAGATCACGACCGCGCCCGGCGACGTGATTCTGTATCAGGGCGATCAGATCACGATCTATTACGACGTGAACAGCTGGAACTTCACGCGGCTCGGGAAGGTGCAGGGACTCACCCAATCGGAGCTCCGCGAGATTTTAGGCGACGGAGATGTAACGGTCACGTTTTCCCTCTCGACAGCGCCGCCCGCGTAAGGGATTCGAACAATGATCCCCCGGCAAAGCCGGGGGATCCTTGCTTTCTGTCGGGCGCTCAGACGTGCAGCAGAGCGACGGCAACGTCATTGACGTTTGTGCCGGTCGGTCCGGTCAGAATGAGCCCGTTTGTCTTTTGCAGCGCGTGATACGCGTCGTTATTGCCGAGCACCGCGTCCACGGTAAGACCGGCCGCGGCAAGTTCTTTTACGGTATCGGCGTCGACATAGCCGCCTGCGGCGTCGGTCGGTCCGTCGGTCCCGTCGCTGCCGACCGAGAACACGGCGGCGTTCGGCATGTCCGAAATCCCCGCAGCGGCGGCAAGCGCCAGCTCCTGATTGCGTCCGCCGAGTCCCTTTCCGACCAGCTTGACGACCGTTTCACCCCCGGCGATAAACGCAAGCGACTGTCCGTCAGACGCGTGTGTTTTGAGGACCGAGGCAAGGAAGCTTCCGGCTTCCTTCGCCTGACAGCAGAGCTGATCGGTCAGAAGCACGGGCGTATAGCCGAGCCGCGCGCAGGTGTTCGCCGCGGCGGCGCACAGCTCACGCACGCTGCCGTTGATCTGCGAACGCACGTTGCTGAGGATCTTCGGCGTTTCGACGGCGAGCAGCGCGCGCGCCGCGTCGCTCATTTTAAGATCGTATTTTTTCGCGATGCGCTGCGCGTCCTCGGTCGTAGAGGAGTCCGGACATGCCGGACCGGACGCGATCATATCCAGCGGATCGCCGAGAATATCCGAGAGAATCACGGCTTCGACCTTCGCGGGCCAGACAATCTCGGCAAACCGACCGCCCTTGACGGCGGACAGGCGTTTGCGGATTGTGTTGATCTCCGTGATGTCGGCGCCGCAGGCAAGAAGCTGTCCGGTGATATCCTGCAGCTCCCAAGCCGGGATCAGCGGCTTTTCAAACAGCGCGCTGCCGCCGCCGGAGAGCAGAAACAGCACCGTATCCTGTTCGGAGAGATCCGAAACCAGATCCAAAGCCGCCTGCGTGCCCCGAAACGAGTTTTCATCGGGAATCGGATGCCCGGCTTCGAAACAGTCGAAGTTCGCGATCGGACCTAAGACGTGACCGTATTTTGTGACGACAACGCCCTTTTCAATGCGGCTTTTCAGCGCATCGGACGCTGCTTTTGCCATCTGCCAGGCGGCTTTACCCGCGGCAACGAGCAGGACCCGTCCGGGGAAGACCATCTTTTGGAGCGCACGCTGCACGGCGGCGTCCGGCTGCACGGCGGCGATCGCCTCCTTTACGATTTGATCCGCATGGGAACGTAAGAGTTGATTCATATTAAAAACAATGTTTCTACCGCACGCCTCAGGTTTTGCTTGATGGCGGCGTAGTCGTGGGACGGACTGCATTCATACAGCTTTTGCGTTCCTAAAAACACGCTCGGCACGCGGTAATAGTCGTATCGATCTGCAATCTCCGCGTTGCGCCGTTCCTCGATCCATTCGATCCGGTCGGCGGAAAAAGCCGGCAGCTCGGCCTCCAGCTCCCGAAAAGCGCGTTCGGCGTTGCGGCAATAGGGGCAGCCCTTTAGGTAAAAGACGGTCAGTTTATTCATAATAGCCCTCCGTACCAGTTCATGTACCGGTTCACGGTTTGGATTCCTTATGGCGCGATCCTGCGGATCAGTTCCTTTTGTCGAATTAGCTGATCCCGGATGCTGCAAAACACATCCGCTTCGGTTGTTTCCGCTTCTCGGGAAGCCGGCATCGATCTGCTCCGGGCGATCGCGTCCGTATACGCCGCGATGCCTCTTTGCAAGGCACAAAGGGTTTCTTTGTCCAGGATCAACAGCTTTCCGTCCTGATAGTAGGCATGCATTTTTTCTGCTGTATCGATCAGCTCGTCAAGCGCTTCTTCTCTGATGATCCCGTCCTGTGCCGACTGAAGATACTCCAACAGCATCTCTTCCAGCGCAGCGCAGGTATTGTTGATCCGCACGGCTTCCTTTTCCGCGCGAAAGTCTTCCGCCGTTTTCCCCCGGTTTTTGAACTTCTTTCTGATCCACATGACGAAAGCGGTCAGAATGCCGAGAGAAATGCCGTAGGTAGCGGCTTCCAAAACAGCATCTCCGTCGATCCGGTTCTCGGAACCGTCGTCATGGACAGCACGACAAAGCGTTTTTCCCGAGCTGAGGCTCGAGAGCAAATCCGGGTGGATTTCCGGATTCACACCGACTTCGATCATCTTCAACGTTCCTCCCGACTTATCGAAAGCATTGTAGCATGAAAACCGCTGTAAAATCAACAGATATGCGAAAACGGACAGGAACCGCGGCGGAGCAAGGCGAAGCGATGATTCTTCGCATGTTTCTTGGGCATCAGAAAAAGATGCTTGGAGGCGCAGATACGCGCCTTTTTCTTATGCTGGTTGAGGACCGTTCTCGGGGAATTGAAAGATGCGGAACCGCCGGAACGGAAATTGAGCGGAATGTGTGGCGTCGGGCCCGAAGGATTGTATCACTTCGGGCAATTTTTTATTTGGGATTGACGGAAACAGCGGGCACGTATACAATATATAATTGGAATAACAGAAGCGACAGCGAAGCGCACGGGGAGGATACGGATGGTGAGGTTTTCGGAGCTTTTTCCGCCGTATGGGGGCGAACAGCCGTATCTGTATTTTTGCTTTTCAGACGCGGATGCGAGGCGACTGCGGTCGCTGTTTCGGCGGCTGTATGAACGCGGCTGCCGCATCTGGTACCCCATAGGGCACGGCAGCACCGCTTTAGAGCGGGAACTGCGCGATGCGCGTATGCGCAAGGCACGGCTTGTGGTCCTGTATCAGACCAAACGTGCGCGTATGGATCAGGCGGTAAAGAGCGCGGTGCTCGTTTGTCAGGAGAAGAGCATCCCGATCATCAGCCTCGACGCGGACGACGCGGAAAGCACGCTGTCCATGGGGCTGGATTCACGCGCGGTCCATCTCAAAATGCGCAGCGTCGATGCGACGGAAACCGCATTGCTCCATGCGAACGGCTTTTCACAGGAGTTGATCGGTCCATCGTTGCCCGTTCGCAAAAAGCCGGTTCTTGCGATTGCAACCGCAATTTTCGCCGCTGTGTTTCTGATGATCGGCGCAGCGGCTCTGGTTCGGCGCCTTCGTCCGCCCCCGACGGAACAGCCCGGCGATACGGTTTTCTTTTCCGATCCCGTCCTGACCGCGGCGGTGCGGGACGCGCTTGGCGGCGAACCGATCACCGAAGAATCGCTTGAGACGGTTACGACGCTTCGTTTCGATGCGCTGCCCGAACATACGGATGAGCTTGCTTTGCTTTCCAATCTTTCCCGCATCAAATTGAATCAGGCGAATGCGGACGACGCCGCTTCGCTTCTCGAACGGTATGAAATCGTGCTGACGGGAGGCGGGCTATGAGCGTCTACTTTAAGCCGTACGAGGGCAACCGCCCCTACCTTTTCATCAGCTATTCGCACCGCGATTCCGAGGCGGTTCTCAAAACCATCACGCTGCTGCACAATCGCAAGCTGCGGCTATGGTACGACGAGGGCATTCCGGCGGGCAGCGATTGGCCGAAAAATATCGAAGAGCATATGCAAAGCTGCTCGATGGTGCTGTTCTTTGTCTCCGAAGCCGCGTTGGATTCTCCCAACTGTCTGAGCGAGATCGAAGCCGCGCTTGCGCTGAAAAAGCCCGTTCTGCTGCTGCCGCTTTCGGATACGACGCCAAACGCAAAATGGAACGAGCTGCTTCCGCAATGTACAAGGCTTTCGTCCGGTTCCGATGCTTCTGCGCGTACCGAAACGGTTCTTTCCTGCAAACGGGTTACGCGTGCGTACTATCGCAGACCGCTTGAAAACCTGCGGTTCGATCGACTGATGCTTGTGTTCGCGCTGTTGCTGCTTGTTGCCGCCGCGACAGGACTGTATGCGCTGATAACGGGGCGGTTGGACCGCTACCTCCTTCCGCCGTCGACGCCCGTACCGACCGCGCGTCCGACACCGAGCGCTATGCCCGTGCCGACCGAAACGTCCGAACCGACGGCGACGCCGTACGTTCCCGGCATGGAAACGGTCACATTCCCGGATGTAAAGCAGGAAACGGCGGTACGCAGCGCGCTGGGCGTTCCCGACGGCGATATAACGCTTTCCGATCTCGGCGGCGTGACGGAGCTGCATTTTTGCGGAACGATGGTGCTCAACGATTTATCTGACGTCGCTTTCACAGAAGGCGCCTATGCCGTAAACGGCGCAAAACCGCTGACCGGTCCTGTCAAGGATCTCTCCGTGATCGGGCGGATGCCGTATCTTGGGAGGCTTTCGCTGATCATGCAGCCGGTACAGTCGCTTGCCGCGCTCGATCGGCTCATGCTTCTGAACGAATTGAGCCTTGCGGGCTGCGAAAGCGTGGATCTTTCGACGCTGCCGGTGCTGCCGAGCCTCAATACGCTGCACCTTGAACACAGCAATGTGCGCGATCTTTCCGCGCTGAACACACAGCCCTCGCTTGAGACCGTGACTGTAAGTATCGATATGCTGCCGCTGACGTTTGCGGACGATGCGGCGTTTGACGTTGTTTTAGTACCGTAACCATTCGAACACAGATGAAGGAGGCCTCTCATGGTCAAGATTACGTACCGAAAAAAGAAGCTGTTCCCGCTGTATGCCAAGGCCGACGAGGAGAAGGTCATGCCGATCCTCGAAGCGTTGAAGGCAAAGGGATTTCCGATCGCAGACGAAAGTGATACGCCGAACAAGCGCTGCGTGATGCTGCTGTTCACGTCAGAACGGCTGAACGAAACCCCTGCGCTTTCGGAAACGTTCTTCGCCAATGACGCGAAGGGGGTGGGGACGGTGCCGGTGAACCTCGACGGATCGATGCCGCCGGAGCTGCTGAAAAACGCGCTCTATTCGCGCAACACGATCTTTGCCGAGCGCTACTCCGTAGACGAGCTTGCGGAACGCATAGCGACCGCAAAGCCGTTCGAAGTGTCGAAAAAGCCGCTTCCGATCATCCTTACGGCTGCCGCTGCCGTTCTCGTGATCGCCGGAGGCATTTTCTTTGCGACAAAGCTGCTGCCCGCAAAGGAAGCGGTCGCACCTGAACCGACGGCGGAGCCGATCATTCCCACCGAAGCGGGGCTTACCGCGGCGGACCTTGAAAACGTCTATGAGCTGATCATCATCGGCGATGAATTGCACTATTTCACCGGAACCGAAGGGATCGCGGAGAAAAACGGCTGGGCGCGCATCGGCGCCGAGTACTTTGCCAACCGCACCGAGGAGGATCTGCTCGTGCACTGGTACAGCAAGGAGGACGGGCACGAGATCGGGCTTGCCGCATGGAACGACCTCGACTTTTTGCGGTACATGAAGAATGTGAAATTCATTACGCTTGTGCGTGTGGCGGGAGAACTTCCGGATCTTTCGGGTCTTGAAAGGCTCGACAATGTGGAACTGCTGGATTGCGACGTCACGAGCCTCGACGGACTGAAAAACGCCCGGATCGTCAATTTCGACTATTCCGGCAATACGCTGACGGACTTTTCGCCGCTGTCCGACTGCGAACGGCTTCGCTCTGCGTATCTGACGCTGTTCGACCCGATCCCCGCCGATCTGACGTCCTTTGGGCCGCCGAGTTTGACCGAGCTTTACCTCGACACCGACAGCTCGGCAAGGACGATCGACCTTTCCGGCTTGCAGAACTGTCCCGATCTTTCGACTGTCAGGCTCGACAGCCTGCCTCTGACCGATCTTTCCTGCCTTTCCGCATGCAAAAAGCTGCACGAGCTGGAGCTTGTGACCATGCCGGAGCTTCGAAGCCTTGACGGATTACAGGATCATCAATATCTGTTTCGGCTCAGAGTCGATGAATGGAGCGAGGACCTGCGCGACTGCTCGGCGCTTTCGGACAACATAAGCCTCCATTACGTCGATCTGCATAACGGCGCATTAAACGATCTTTCGTGGCTTTCGAACGCAAAGAATCTCGAAGAGCTTGATCTTTGGGGCATGAACGGCATGCGAAGCCTGCGTGGTCTCGAGGAGCATACAAGCTTACGGCGCGTGCATATCGAGGGGCTGGAACACCTCACCGACATCTCTGCGCTCGAAAGCTGTACGGGACTTTTAGAGATCCATTTGAGCAGCGTCTTCGACCTTTCGGACGTCTCCCCCGTCGTGAAGCTTCCGAATCTCAAAAGTTTTGAAATCTACGGCTCGCAGCTTCGAGACGTCGGCTTCCTTTCGGATATCGTCAACAAGAACGGCTTCTCCTTCGGTATCGCGGAGGTTGACGACTGGTCGGGGCTGGAGGCGATTAAAAACTACGACTATCTGAACGTCACCGACCGCACCGGAAGCGCCCTGCCCTATCTCAGGGACGCAAAGATCCACACCTTCGAACTTTGGTGCCGCAGCGACTACAGCAATTGGAGCCGGGAGCCGCTCGACTGGTCGCAGTTCCCGAACGTCACGCAGAATCTGACGCTGCACGGGGTCGTGTCTTTGGAAGGCATGCCACAGCTTCCGATCACGGGGCTGTTCATCGACGATTCGCAGACGCTGACGTCGTTGGAGGGCATTCAGAATCTGTCAAATGCGAAAAACGGCATGCTGTGGCTGAATGTCAAGGGCTGTCCGCGTTTGACGGACTGGTCGGCGCTCGGCGGAATGAAGCTTGCCGAAATCTGCTGTGAAAATACGTTCACGCTGCCGGACTTTGCGGCGATCGATACAAGTTCTATCGAGCTGATGGAGCCGGTCGATCTCTTCGACTTGCACTGTTTCGACGGCATGGATCCGGATCGCAGCGTCTCCATCGAGCTGTTCCAGACGATGGACGTTACCGATCTAAAGCCGCTGTACGGAATCAAAAACGGCTACCTGCTGAAGGTCCCCGCGCATCTCGGGGAGCAGGCGCAGCTGCTGGTGGAAAGCGGCAATTTCCGCGATTACGAGATCGTCTATCCGGACGAGTGGTGGGAGCCCGCCGAGTTTCATGTGGAGCTCCTGTCGTTCAACGAGCTCGACACGCTGCCGAGCGCGGTGTTAAGCCGTGTGAAGGATCTGAACGCGGTCGGCGATGTGATCTTTTCCTGGGAGGAGTATCGGCCGGATCAGCAATGGGACGGCGATCAGCCGACCTTTGTGCTGCAGTCGAACGACGGCGACGAAAGCCACGACATCGTGATCGAGCATCCCGGCACGCTGACCGATTTTTCCAAGCTGTCCAAACTGACCGGACTCGAACAGCTGAACCTGATCTGTCAGTCCTTTACATCGGTCGACGGCATTCAGAGTTTGCAGGAGCTTCGGGATCTTGAACTCTCCTTCACGCCGACGCTGACCGACGCGTCTCCTGCGTTCACGCTGCAGCAGCTCGAAGACCTGCACCTGCAGTATACCGGCGTGACAAGCATACAGGGCGTTCAGAATCTGCAGAATCTGCGCTGGATGGATCTGAACGGATTGAAGCTCGACGATCTCACCCCGCTCGGCGGCATACCGGAGGACTGCGGTTTCACGTTCGACTTCCCGCTGATGACGGTCGATGAATTCCTTGCGCTGCCGGACAGCGTGCTGTCTCGCATCCGCGAGATCGGATTTTTCGGAAAATACGTGACAAAGGACCCGTGGGGCGATCTGTGGCTGGAGGAGGACTGGGACGGCGGCGACAGGCCGGAGCTGTATCTGCACGACAATGCAACCGGCGAACGCTTCCCGATCGGGGAGGGACCGATTGCCGATCTTGGGCTTTTGACCCGCTTGCCGAATCTCGAAACGCTGTATTTGTACGGACAGCCGATCGAATCGCTCGGCGGCATCGAAGCAGCCGGAAATCTCCGTCGGTTCGATTCGCGCTGGACAAATCTTTCCGATCTTTCGCCGCTGTATGATCTCCCGCAGATACAGGTCGTCTGTATCGAGAACACGGAAACGGTCACCTCGATCGAGGGCGTACAGAAGCTTCCGCATCTGACCGATCTGAACATCGGCGGCGACAACCTGACGGACATAAGCGCGATCGCAGAGATTAACTATTCGTTCTGCATGACGCCGGACGGGGACGGCAATGTGCCGTACTTCGTCCTCGGCGTGGACAACCTGCAGGGGAAAATCCCGGATGAGCAGTATGCGGTTCTGTCCGCCGTGCCGGAGTATCAGAGCCTGAACGTGTTCAACACGGACTGCGCGCTGTGGATGGATGCTGTGAAGGATGTGAAAATCCATGAGATCCACGCGGGCAACTGCCGCTTTACCAACGAATCGTTCCGGCAGTTTATCGAACAGCACCCCGAGCTCGAATACATCAAGGTGTCGTGGACGCCGGAACTCACCGATATTTCGCCGCTTTTGACGCTTCCGAATCTGCGCGCGGCGTGCGTGTCGAACAATATGCAGCCCGCGATCCGGAGCCTGGGCGACGGATACGGGTTTGATCTCGAGATCGAATAAGGAGGAAGAACCATGGCATACACCGCTTTGGAGCAGATGCGAACGGTCAACAGAGAGCGCTTCGGCGCGGATGTCGGACCGTTTGAACCGGCGCTGTACGGCGCGGGCAGAACGGGCAGCGATTTGAAATCCGCCGCGCTGCGGTTTTTGCACGAGCGCTGCGAGGGACTGCGCTTCTCGCCCGAAAAGGCGCAAAAGGAGAAACAGACCGGACAATATCTCGGCACGAGTTTCCGACCGAATCAGATTCCGTACAACATGCAGATGGATCTCGACCGACTTTGTCTTGAACGCGAACTGGAGAGCTTTATCGACTCCGGCGTCGCCGAGGACGCGTACACGGTCTATTACAGCTTTTTGAAGATGTTCCTCGGCGCCTACGGACGCTCGAGCAAGATGATCGAGCTTTTATCGGAGTTTGAATCGAACGCCAGCTCCCTTCTGATGAAGCATCGCGATCACTATTCCCACTCGGTTTATGTGTTCGCGCTGGGGCTCGCGATCTACGAAACGAACGAGCGGTTCCGCACGACGTTTCAAAGATTCTACGGCTTCACGTCCGATCGGGACGAGCATTCCGCCGCGGCGTTCTTCCTGGAATACTGGGGGCTGACCTCGCTGTTCCACGACATCGGCTACCCGTTTGAGATCCCGTTTGAACAGGTGCTCGCCTACTTCGAGGTCGACCGCAAAAAACGCGGCAACGGCAGCCTGTACCTTGCCTATCGCGACCTTGACTGCCTGTCCGGTCTGGACGAAATAACAAGCGCGCATCTTGCAGCGCTGTTCGGGAGACCGTTCGACACCGTGGAGGAGCTGCTCGCTTACGGAATCGGGAAACGGCTCGGCGCAGCATACGATGTGACGGAAGAATACCTGCTCGATACGATCCGCCGGAAACCCGTCGAACCGAACCGATTCGGATACTTCATGGATCACGCGTATTTTTCCGCGACGCGGCTCTGTCAGGAGCTTTGCGAGGTGCTCGGCGAACAGGCGCTGACCGAAGCGCACGTCGACGCGCTGACCGCGATCATGCTGCACAACAGCCTTTATAAGTTCGCGATCGCGTTTTATAAGGATCCGGACAGGCGAAAGCCGCCGCTCAAAGCCGAGCTGCATCCGCTTGCGTACCTTTTGATGCTGTGCGACGAGCTGCAATGCTGGGACCGTACCGCGTACGGCAGGAATTCTCGCACCGAGCTGCATCCGATGGACGCCGAGTTCGATTTCGGCAGGGGCATGATCCACGCGCTCTACTGTTTCGACGCCGAGGAATCCGAAAAGATCGGCGAGTACGAAGCGCGCTACCGCGCGTGGGAACAGGGCGGCAAGCAGGATGCGCCCCCGCGCTTGAAGGCGTACAGCGACATGGCGGAAACCGAACAGCGCTTCCGCACGGACATCGAAAAGATCGTCGATCTAAGTGACTATCCGCTGTTTATCACGACGTTTATGCGCACCGCGGACCGCAAGAGCAAGCATACCTATCTGTCCGGCAGCAGCTTTCTGCACATGTACGATTTTGCCGTGGCGATCAACGGACGCTATCAGTATGAGGGCAGGGAGCAGGAAGTTTCCGTGGAGCAGCTCGAACGCGATTTTGATACGATGTCGCTCGAGTATCAGCTGAGCAACATCAACCAGGTCAAGAGCTTCTCGAAGTACCTGAACGCGATCGGCTGCTTCTACACGGACCGCCCGGTCGATTTTGAAATGCTGCGCGCGTTTACCGCGGAACAGACAGCCGTGTTCGCGCCGATGGAGCACGCCCGCTGGGTGCGGTCACATCGCGCGATGGACTGGACTGCCGGAAATCTCTATGAAACGGTTGCAGCGGACGGAGAAACGAACCGCTTTGTGCTGCGCGAGCAGATGCGGCAGCACAAGCTGTGCATGAACGGCGATTTCGGAGAGCTCGAGATCGCGCGGCACTATCTCAACCTGTCCGAGGCGGATCAAGGCAAGGACTGGAAACCGTTCAATTCCATGTTGAAGCTGATCCGCAAGTTCGACGGACTGCGAATCTACAAACTCGGTTGAAAAAGGAGAGCGTATGGCAAAGCATGATACGATCCCGATCGTCGTCGGCGTGACCGGGCATCGGGATCTTCGCCCCGAGGATCGGAACGTTTTATCCGATGCCGTCAAACAGGAACTGACCGCGCTGCAGAAAAAGTGTCCTCATTCCGAGATTGTCTTGATGAGCAGTCTTGCCGCGGGCGCGGATCAGCTTTGTGCCGAGGCTGCGCGGGATTGTTCCGTTCCGCTGATTGCCGTTTTGCCGATGGAGCAGCCGGAATATGAACAGGATTTTTCGGGGGAGGAGCTTGTCGCGTTCCGCTCCATTTTGAGCGCTGCCGCGGATTGCTTTGTCGCACCTCGCACGGAGCAGGCACCGACCGCGCCGGATCGGGACTTTGCGTACCGGCAGGCGGGCATCTATGTCGCTTCGCACGCGCACGTACTGCTTGCGCTTTGGGACGGAACCGAATCGCCCGCTTCCGGCTGCGGAACTGCGGCAACAGTGCATTTTGCGTTGGACGGCGCATATATACCGGAGCATTCCATCCCGCTCGGCGGCGGCTGTCCCGTGCTGCAGATCCAAACGCCGCGCAACGGCACCGATGCAGTCAACGCCGGAGACGTGCGTTTTCTCGGCGATCGCGCCGCATTTGAGGAGATTTTGTCGCGAACCGACGAGTTCAACCGCCTTGCCGCAAAAACGTCCTCGTCCGGATCGGAGCTTTTGCCCGCGGACCGGGAACCGGACGCGCAGCTCGACCGGTTGGAAACGCTGTATGAAAAGGCGGACGCATTGAGCGTTCGCTTTGCAAAACAGTACCGGAGGATTCTTGCCGCGCTCGCGGTCGTCAGCACGATCATCACGATCGCATTCCTTCTGTATGATGAAGCCGAACTGCATTGGATGATTCTCGTTTGCGGTTTTATGCTGCTGTCCGCGTGGCTGATTCAGTACAGCGGAAAACGGATCGCCTGCCATAGACGGTATCTGGAATACCGGACGCTTGCGGAAAGCATGCGCGTGCAGGCATTTCTGCGGTATGCAGGGAGCAGACTGCCCGTTTCCGGGATCCTGCCGTGGTCGGCGCGTTCGGAGACCGGATGGGTCGCCGCAGCGCTGAAGACCGGCGCCGTCAGCACGCCGTATCCCATGCACAGCATCCGTGCGCCGTGGGTGGAACAACAGAGGGATTATCACGTCCGCGCCGCGCAAAAGACGAAGCGCGCGCTGTTCTTCAGCGAGCGCATCGTCAAAGCCGCCCTTTGGATCAGTGTCGCTTTGTATCTGGGCGTTCTGGTATTCGAACTCGTTTGGGGCGACCTGCTGCCGTTCGGCACGCATATTGCCGGTGCCGACCGCTATCGAACGCTGTCCAAACTGCTTCTCGGCGGCGTATCCGCGGCAACGCTGTTCATTTCCAATTATTTCGGGCGGCTGTCTCTCTCCCGCGCCGTTTCGGATCACAACAAAATGAAGCGGTTCTACAGCGCCGTGCTGAATCGACTCGATCGGTACGGTCAAACGGACGAACTGCTGCGGCAGCTTGCAAGGGAGGAACTGATCGAAAACGGCAGCTGGTGCTCCTACCGGCGCGACAATTCCGCCGAGTTCAGTTTGTGAAAAAGATTCATACGCCGACGATACCGCGCTGAATGCTGCCGCACCGCTGACAAACGACGAGAAAACGGTCTGATCGATCTTTCTGTTGGAGCGATGCATGAAGGAAAAGCTCTGCATACGTTTTCGGGACTGCGTCTGCACACGTCGTACGGATTCGTTTTTTTTACATTGTTTCGGAGATCATTTATCTGTTTTGGCTTTGGCATATAAACACACCCCATTTGTCAGTGTTACGCCATAGGGCTGACAAATGGGGTGCAGTTCACAGTTGCGGCAATCCCGTATTTTCTCAGAAAGCCGGTTACGGCTGAAGCGGAAGCGAATCGATCAGCGCAATGACATAGCGCAGGATTGCCGCCGCATCGCCTGCAGTGACCTGTGTGTCACAGTCAACATCTGCGTTGAGCATGCCGAGCGGCGTGAGCGTCGAGAGCCCGACAATCGAGCGCAGGACCATCGCCGCGTCCGCGGAAGTGATCTTTCCGTCGCAGTTCGCATCGCCGTACACGATCGGGATCATCGGAAGCACGACGTCCTTCGTCTGGGCCGTAAACGGCTCCTTCGTGAATACGGCGGTGTAGCGTCCGAGACCGTCCGCGCCGGGGGAGGGCTCGGTCACGACTTCATAGGTTACCGTACCCGTTTCTGTGACGATATGGCTTTCGTCATTTCTGCAGACGGCGGATGCTTCAACCGTATAGCCCGTATCGGTCTCTGCCCATACATAGACGGGTTCGCCGTAATCGTGTCCCGTTGCGCCGAGCGTTTCGGCGACCGTATTTGTAAAGGCCTTTTCGTGGAAGACGACCGTCGCCGTATGTTTGCGCTCGCCTTCTGTCGTGCAGCCCGGATGAACCGTGATCTCGGTTTCGATCGCGTCGCCCGCGGCTGCAACATCGATCTTGAACGTTGCGTCATCCTTTGCGGTGAACGTCGCAGTTGCGGACGAATAATCTTCCGCCCACTGCCAGGTCGGCTCATTGTACAGCCGCGCAGACTGCGTGTACGTCGCAGTGTAAACGGCGTTTCCGACGGCAGGACTCAACTGAGGGGTCCAACCGCTGAACGTGTAGAGATATGCTTCCGTCGGCGCCTTAACCGGAGTTTCTCCGGTGTATACGGGCGTCTCTCCATGCTCCGTTTCCACGCGCAGCAGTTCGGTGCCGTCTTCATTTTGGAAGATGATCACGTAGACAGCCTTTTTAAACGTTGCGGAAACGGTGACATTGCCTTTCGGCATAACGAACGAAGCAGTGTTGTCATCGTTCAGTGTGACCTCAACCGTGTTCGATCCCTGTGTGACCGTGACCGTGTCGAGCACATAGCCGGTTTCCGGCTCGAAGGTCAGTGTGACGGTCTCGTTTTCTTCGGCGTAGGGCTTATCCGCCGAGACCGTGCCGTTCCCGGTTCCGGCGGAAACGGTGACCTGATACATCCGCGCTACCTTGATGTAGTTTGCAAACCATTCGCTTCCGGTGCCCTTGTGCGGGCGGAAGTAGACGCGATAGCGGCCGCTTGCGGTGATCTCGCCGTGTTCGCCGTAGTTGTTGCCCATGCCGGTCGGGTACCAGGTCGTTGTTGCCGAGCCGTTGGCAGAATACACAACCTTGAACTGGCTGGACGTTGTCAGGTTGATTTCATGCTTGTATTCCTCGGGATCGACGCCGATCTTCGTCATCTTATATGCGGAGTTGACGCTCCAGCCGGTCATGCTGCCGACCAAATAATATCCGGACGCTGCCAGCGGAGAATTCGGATCCACATAGAGACAGTTCTTGAACCAGTCGTCGGGTCCGTCGTAGCCCGGACGGAAATAGACGCGGTAAACGCCGCCTTCGGTGATCTCGCCGTTCTCGCCGTAGTTCTCCGACGGATCGGGGTACCAGACCGTTTTCTCCACGCCGTCATCGGAGTACACGACCTTGAACTGGTCGTTCGTCATCAGTTCAACGTCGAGATAGTATTCGTTCGTGCTGGCGAACTCGTTCTTCGTCAGCATGTATTCCGGCTTGAGGCTCCAGCCGTTCATGGTGCCGACGAGGTAGTATCCTTCCGCCTCGATGGGTGTCGCCTCGATCAGTTCAATGTAAATGCAGTTTTTATACCAGTCGTCCCCGCCGGAATAATCCGGGCGGAAATAGACGTGATAGGTGCCGCGTACGGTAATCTGATCGTCTACGCCGAAGTTGTCCGCCGGATCGGGGAACCACTTTGTTTTGGTCTCGCCGTCCGCAGAGTATACGACCTTGAACTCGTCGCCCGTCTTCAGTTCGAGGTCGATGACGTATTCGTTCGCAGCGGTTCCCTCGTTCTCGGACAGCTTGTAGGCCGGATTGATATTCCAGTCGCTCATCGTACCGACCAGATAATATCCCTCGCCGCCGACAGCGGTCTTTTCATACCAGCTCCAGGTGCCGCTTCCGTTCCAGTCGTCTTCCGTGACCGTGAAACAGTTGGTGCCGTTATCCGGATACAGATCGGCCGTCTGGTTCCACCTGGCGTCCCAGTTGTTCTCGGCGGCGTCCGGATCCATTCGGCAGAAAATCACCTTATTCCATTCGCCCTCGGGAAGTTCCGCTTCATAGACGCCGTCCCCGTCCTCGTCGGTCATGCCGACCCATTGCTCGTCGAGGCCGGTGTTATAGACGTACATTGCAAAACGGGCGCCGTCCTGTTTCCAGGTTTCGCTCGGTATCAGATACAGAGGGGAAACATTGAGACTGTCCGTCGGAGCGTTTTCCGGCGTGTAGATGACGGCAACGCCGCTTGCGCCGACGGTGCCGCTGATGACGCCCTGCGATACGGTGAACGTGTTCTTCGTGACCTGATCCGTGTAGACGCCGTCCTTCATCCGGTATACAGGCAAACTGACCGCGCCCGCGCCGTTGAGATTTGAAATCACGATTCCGTTCGTGCCGCGCTCAATGTATGCAACGTTGCCCGAGGAGGAAAGGTATTCGCTGGTTCCGTCAAAGTGATTCTTGAACTTGTTGATCTCCGCGACCGAAGGATCCTTCCACGTTTCATCGGTACTCGCCATACCCATCGTCTCGTTCGGTCTTGCCAGGAACAGCGAGGTGGAATCCGCTCTCGCGCCGACGATCGCCCATGTCCTGACGATCACTGCGTCGGAGATGCCGGACGAATTATTGTGCATATAGGTGTCGTGCGATTCCGCCCAGAGCACACAGTCCCGCGGGATCGCTTTTTTCTGATACTGGAAGCTTGCAAGTCCGGAGGCGTTTTTGCTGTTCGCGTTCGAGCGCGCGCTGTCGCCGGTGTCGTTGTCGGTCACGGCCATCAGGTCGGTGTAGTTCGAGATCTTCGTACCCGCGCCGCTGAGAACTTCGCCGTAGAAAAACAGCGGATCGCCGCCTTTTTGCGCATTGTACGCGCTGGCACCGTCAAGTACGTACGGCCAGAAATCGCTGGCGAAGCTTGCGTCGTCTGTAGGAAGCTCGATGTGCTTCGCCGCATCGAAGCGGAAGCCGTCGACGCCGCAGTCGACGCATTCCTTGAGCAGGTTCAGAACCTGCTGCTGAATATATGCGTTGCCGGTGTTCAGATCGGGCATACCCATATGATACTGCGTCATATTGAACCGGCTGCTGTCGTTGATGCTCTGCGTGTAAGGATGATAGTATTCCTCGACCTTGAGATCCTCGTCGACCGCTTCGCTCAAATGTGCAAAGGTGCCGCCCTCGGTATCGTTCGCGAGATGGTTGGCAACGATGTCGACAATGACCTTGATGCCGTATTGATCCGCTTCGGCGCAGAGCGCGGCCAATTCCGCTTTGGTGCCGAGCCACGACGTGGCGTTCTGCTCTGCGTCAGTCGGCGCAATGCGCAGACCGAGCGGCTGATACATTTTCCACCACTGACCGTCGAGATCCGTCCACTCCGGAGAGTAGTCCTTCGGCTGCTGTGCGGGAGAGGTCTGTACGGCGGTATAGCCCGCAGCGGCGATCTCCGGCAAAGCGGCTTTGATCGAACTGTAGGACCAGTTGAAACAGTGCAGGATCGCACTGCCCTGAATAGTATCCTGCGCATAAGTCGTTGGGGTCGTTTCTGCAGACACGGCGATAGGAAGCAACGCCAGAAGCATACATAACGCCAGTAAAACGGAAACGCATTTTTTGAATCGCATATGTTTTCCTCCCTGAATCGATTTCCGAAGGATGATCGGCCGCTTGCAAAACGACCTCTCTGCCTAACTATATAGTTTAGTATATTTGGTTTCGAATTACAAGAGTTTTCACATCTTTGGAGGAAATCTGTTCGGCGTTTATACGCCAAATCGCGCATAACGGGCTGTTGTATTCTGTTGTTTGATCATCCGCTGGAAAAGCGTTAGTGGGAGGAAGAGACAGTAAAACAAAGCGTCGCAAAACGTATCTGTCCAATAAAAGATGCTGAAAAAAACGAAATAATATGTTATACTGTATTTACAGGCAAAGAAAAAAGCGGATTCGGAATACTCCGGGTTACCGCCATACCCTACGGCATAAAGCCTTATCTCAGGTCTCTGATGGATGTTGATAAACTGATAAGTCAACATTGATTGGTTTGATGGATGTTGATAAACCGACATCATCCCTGAGCACAGAATCACTATACCACAGAAACAGTAAGGAGTCAAGTATGGAACAGAAACTGAATTATGTGATCGGATTGGACATTGGCATCGGATCGGTCGGCTGGGCGGCAATCAATCTGGATAAACGCCGCATAGAGGATTTCGGCGTTCGCCTGTTTGACTCAGGAGAAGATACAAGGCAGAAAGAGCGAAAAAGCCAACAACGCCGCGGATATCGCTCTGCGCGTCGGCTCGTCCGCCGCCGTGCGCACAGGACCGTACGCTTAAGGCAACTGTTCGACAAAATAGGGCTTGTGTCCGCAGATGTGCTTGATCGGTATTATCAGAACCCGACAGCAAATCCTTTGGAACTGCGCGTACGAGGGCTGACGGATAAGCTTTCGCCTGCAGAGCTCGCCGCTGCGCTGTTGCACATTGGAAAGCATCGCGGCTTTAATGAATTCTATTCTTTGCATGATGAGGAAAAGAAATTGCTCTCGAAAGACGAAAAAAATGATCTCACCAGAGCGGAAGCATACGAAACGCTTAAGAAGTCTATGCCCGATATGACTCCGGCGCAGCTGTATCTTTCTCACCCGATGTTTATGTCGGAGTTCGGCGTACGGTATCGCAACACAAAGAAGCAGGATGAAAGCAAAAAGGTGCTTGTCCCGAGATCGGAAATCGAGAAGGAAACGCACCGCATCTGCGAAAAGCAGGCGGCATTTTATCCGTGTCTTACGGAACAGAATCGTGAAAAGATCTATGAAATTCTGTTCCGCCAACGTGATTTTGAAGATGGTCCGGGCGATCCGAATGATGAAACGAGGCCGTACAAGGGCTTTTTGGAAACGATCGGAAACTGTCGGTTTTATCCGGAGCTGAAGCGCGGCGCAAGGCAATCCGTACTCGGCGATCTGTTTGTATTGATCAATCGTCTGTCACAGAATCGTTATTTTAACGCGGAAACCGGAGAGGTCGTTGATTCCGCCGACGCGTATCGTGAAATCATCGAGAAGGCGTTGCTGAGCGGATCGCTGGAAATAAAGGAAGCAGAAAAGATCCTGAAGCGCTATGGGACCGAAATGCTGAATACAAACGACAAGTCGGCGGATTCTCCGAATCGCTGCCTTGCGTTTATACGAATGATCAAGCCGATTCTTGAGAAAAACGGATTTATCTGGGAGGATATCATCCGTGCTGAGTATCCGTTCGCGCCGTACCGTGAGGATTCTTTTTTGAATCAGGTCGGAAAGATTCTTTCTGAAAACCGCACACCGCAGAGACGGGTTAATCTGCTGAAACAAGCGGGGATATCGGACGCTGTTGCTAAAGCGCTTGCAAATCGCAAAACGAGCGGAACGGTCAGCGTCAGCAATCGATACATGCTCGAAGCGGTTGAAGCGTTTATGAACGGGGAACTGTTCGGCGCTTATAATGCCCGCAGAGAAAAGGAACTGCTTGCCGAGACGCGCGCTGCAAAGAAGTATAAAAAGCTGCCGCCGATCGAGGAAGGCGATTATATCGATAACCCTGTCGTGTTCCGCAGCATCAATGAAACGCGCAAAGTCCTTAACGCTGTTATAGAGAAATATGGTTCGCCGAATGCGATCAACATCGAGATTGCAGCGGAATTATCCCGGACGTTTGATGAACGGGATCGCATGAACCGCGAAAAAACAAGGAATGAGAAAGAGAACAAGCGGCTGCAGGAACAGATCGCAGAGTTGCTTCATACAAAGGACGAGATCATGCCGACGCAGGTCGAACGCTATCGTCTCGGAGAATCACAGGGATGGAAGTGCCCATACTGCGGCGCGTCGATTGTGATGGAAACTGCGATCCGGAGGGATGATCATTCCTATGAGATCGATCATATCATTCCGTATTCGTTGATCCTCGACAATACGCTGCATAACAAGGTTCTTGTCCATCACGGCTGCAATCAGGCGAAGGGGCAGCGAACGCCGTTGATGTATCTCGGAAATGACGCGGCAAAGAAGGCCGATTTTGTGAAATGGGTGAATGCTGCATTCAATAAAGATTGCGTTTCCAAACGAAAACGCGAGTATCTTCTGCAGCCTGATTTGAATGATGAACGGATGCATGATTGGAAAACGCGCAATCTGAACGATACACGGTATATCGCAAAATATCTTGTCCGCTATCTGAACGAGAATCTGTTGTTCGATTCCGAGGAAAAGACCAATGTGTACGCCGTGAAAGGCGCGATCACCTCGCAGCTGCGCCGCGTGTGGCTGAACAAGGAAACATGGGGCTGCGAGGACAAGACGGGTCTTCGTAAGGAAAGCAATCTGCACCACGCGGTCGACGCGGTTGTAATTGCAAATTGCATGCCGGGTTATATCGAACTTGCCGAAGAAGCGCTGCGGCTGCGGAGAATGTATCACGAGGAGGGAAAGCGCGAAACGGAGAAATGGACTGCCGTGCTGAACAACGCTGTTGACCGACTGTATCGGTATTATTGCATGCCGAAGGTGTATGCGGAACAGATGCTGCGCAATATCAAGCGGATCCCGTCGTTCATTCCGAACCTGCGCGAGGAGGTCGACACCCGGTTCTGCGGTTGCGGGCTTGAAAACGAAGCGGGTTACCGCTCCAAAATCCGCACATTCTATCGTGATGATCCTGCGTTTGCAGCTCAGATTCGCATGCCGCTTGTTTCATACAAGCCGAACAGGAAAGCAACCGGAAAGGTCACGGCCGATAAAGCGGTGAAAAAAGGTGCATCGCAGGGCTTGCTGGTTAAGAAGATCGCGGAAGACAATACGACAACGTTGGATGATGCAAGCTACTACTGCACGGAAGTGTATCGCAGAAAGGACGGAACGCTCGGCCTTCGCGGAATCCGGTATTCAATGCTGAAAAAGATGCAGGGTAAAATAGTCCTTGCAGATACGCTGCAGGAAGATTATGCAACGCATGAAGTGTATCTGTTCAAGAACGATTATATTAGGATTTACGATAAAAATAATAAGATCAAGTTTGAAGGTTATTATTTGTCCGTCTATGATATGAAAGCGCAGAGAATATACACGGCAGATCGAACCAAGGGCCGAAATGAAAAATCCATGGGCATCTTAAAAAACGATCGGGTGGAAAAACTGGACGTGTCGATCCTCGGTGATCTCGGAGGAATTGTGCCATGTGGAAAACCATTCTTGTCGGAAATGACGCGATCCTGACGGTCGAAACCGGCTGGCTCTGCGTCAGCCGGCCGGACAAGCTGACGCGGATTCCGATCGAGGACGTGTATTCCGTTGTGATCGACGATCCGCGCTGCAGGATCAGCGCGGCAAGCATGAATGCTCTTACGCAAAGCGGAGCGCATATCATCCTTTGCGACGAGAAGCATCTTCCGGCGACGCTGGTGCTTCCTCTTGCACGGCATTATAGGGCGGATGCGGTTTTGAAAGAGCAGATTGCGCTCCCGGAAAACGTCAGGGACGAACTTTGGGCTGCTGTCGTTCGGGCAAAAATCAAAAATCAGATCACGGTACTAAAGCTTTGCGGTGTTCCTGCTGAAAGATGGAGCGATATCCCGCAATATGCGGATATCGTCCTTTCCGGTGATAAAAGAAATGCGGAAGCAACAGTTGCAAGAAAGTATTTCCGCGCGCTGTTCGGTTCGGTGTTTCGCCGTACAGACGAGGACGTTACAAACGCCGCTTTGAATTACGGATATGCGATCATGCGCTCTGCGATGGCGAAATCGCTGGCAGCATACGGTCTGAACTGCGCCCTGGGGATCCACCATACGGGAGAAGGGAATGCATTTCATCTTGCGGACGACCTGATGGAACCGCTGCGCCCCTTGGTTGATTACTGGACGGATTCACATATAGATGAGCTGTTTGATACTCTGACGGCTTCCAATCGCAGGAATCTGATCGATCTTGTGAATCGTACGGTTCTGTTCGACGGAAAAAGAATGCGTGTTCGCTACGCGATCGATCTGTACGCATCTTCGCTTGCAAGGGCAATACGCGAACAGAAAGAGGAGTGCCTGAAGTTTCCCGAACTCCTGGCATTGGATGTGCCTCCGGAGGACGAGGGAGAATGATAAATCGATTTATGCGGGTGATGGTTTTTTTCGATTTGCCGGTGAATACGGCAAAGAAACGAAGGGAGTATACGCAGTTTCGACGTTATCTGATTCAGGACGGTTATTTCATGCTCCAGTATTCGGTATACGCCCGAACGGTGCGAAACAGGGATGACGCAGAAAGTCACATCGCAAAACTGAAATCGGCGCTGCCGCCGGAAGGATCGGTTCGTGCTTTGCTTGTAACCGAGAAACAGTACGAAAACATGCGTGTTTTATTGGGAGATCGCTATGCGGAAGAAGCATATCTTGACTCAACCGATTTACTGGAGTTATAATACTTGTGGCAGAAGGCCGGGAAATACCAAAAAACCGCAAGATGTTGCGGTTTTGGGCCTCTGATGGATGTTGATAAACTGATACCAATTTAGGGAGGTTTCGGATCAATGCGCGTTTTGGGCCTCTGATGGATGTTGATAAACTGATACCAAGCACAGACGAGACCGTCGTCGTCCGCGGTTTTGGGCCTCTGATGGATGTTGATAAACTGATACTGTTGGTACGAAAACATACCCGTGCCTAATGTTTTGGGCCTCTGATGGATGTTGATAAACTGATACAACCGTTGCAGTGTTTCGTCATCGTCCATGGTTTTGGGCCTCTGATGGATGTTGATAAACTGATACGTGCCAGCCTGTGCGGTGCCGACCTGTGCGGTTTTGGGCCTCTGATGGATGTTGATAAACTGATACACATTAGATACATGCCGTATTCCGTGTCAAGTTTTGGGCCTCTGATGGATGTTGATAAACTGATACAGTATTCGTCCTCTCCTTCTTCTTCCATCAGTTTTGGGCCTCTGATGGATGTTGATAAACTGATACACTTGTACAGAATCCGGTCATAGTCTTTGGTTTTGGGCCTCTGATGGATGTTGATAAACTGATACACGGTTGACGGACAGAATATCAACGTGTTTGTTTTGGGCCTCTGATGGATGTTGATAAACTGATACCGACCAATGCGTCCGTCGTTGTTACATACTGTTTTGGGCCTCTGATGGATGTTGATAAACTGATACATCAAGCGCAAGATTGCCGTTTTGCAATTTGTTTTGGGCCTCTGATGGATGTTGATAAACTGATACCAGCAAAGCCGGAACCTTTGCTTTCGGCTCGTTTTGGGCCTCTGATGGATGTTGATAAACTGATACTGTATTTCACGATTAGAGTCGTTGTGATTAGTTTTGGGCCTCTGATGGATGTTGATAAACTGATACTGCGACAATTGCAGACGAATTGTTCTCTCGTTTTGGGCCTCTGATGGATGTTGATAAACTGATACGCAGGTCTTCGCATCCCGGAAAACATGACCGTTTTGGGCCTCTGATGGATGTTGATAAACTGATACTCAAAGCGCTAAGGGTCAAGTCTCACGACTGTTTTGGGCCTCTGATGGATGTTGATAAACTGATACTACAACTTAGTCGGCACTACAGTTCGACCAGTTTTGGGCCTCTGATGGATGTTGATAAACTGATACTCATGAACTTGAAACCCTCTTTGATCGCGTGTTTTGGGCCTCTGATGGATGTTGATAAACTGATACTGGTGCTGTCATTTGCTTGTCCATCTCGTCGTTTTGGGCCTCTGATGGATGTTGATAAACTGATACCGGCGCAATGAACGAATTCTTGCGCACCTGCTCGATACGCCTTCTTGCGTCATCCAGGACCGCTGTGGAATAGCGAATCATAAAACCCTCCGTCGACTCGATGCGTAATCGTTTACCTATGTTGTACCGCATCTCGGAAAACTGTCAAGCATCTGTTTGGGTAAACGATTGACTTTCCGGCGGCGGTGTGCTACCATCCAACCGAAGCGGAGGAAGTTTACATGCGGATTGCGGCACAGATCATCGGATATATTGCAGTTGCGGAAAACGTGCTGATCTACATCAGCAACCGCAGGGAACGGATTCTGCTGTTCAAGTTTATCTCCGATGCGATGTGGCTCGTAAACTACCTTCTGATGGGAGGCTTCACCGGCGCGGCGCTCAACGGCGCCGCCATGACGCGCGAAGCCGTCTTTTCGGTGCGCGATCGATACCGCTGAGCGGGGGCGAAGTGGATCCCGGCGCTGTTCCTTTTGCTGACGTGGATCTCGCCTGTGCTGGAATGGGTGAGAGCCGGCGCGTTCAGTTGGCAGCCGCTGCTGCCGGCATTCGGAAGCATGATCTTTGTGCTCGGCTTTTATGCGCGAAGGACCATGCTCACAAAGGTAACTTCGCTGTTCGGGAACGCGCTTTGGCTGACCTATGCCCTGCTGCTGTCGAACTGGGCGGGCGCGGTCGGAAACATTCTGATGCTGATCTCCGCCGGAATCGGGATCGTGCGCAAGCGCATGCCGAAGGCGCAGAAGGAGGGCGAGGCATGAAACTGCCGAAAAAACGCATGTCCGAAAAACGCATCCGCCTGATGGCGCTGCTGCAGAAGATCACGGATTTTCTTCTGATCGGGCTGATCAGTCTGGTCTGCTCGCTGCCGATTGTCACGCTCGGCGCTGCCGCCGCTGCATTCTATACGGTCGGCGTCGCGATGCTCCGCGGGGAAGAGGGCTCAGTCTACAAGGACTATTTTGCTGGATTCAAGGCGCAGTTTCGGCATGTGACTCCGACGTGGCTGGTGCTTTTGCTGCTGCAAATCCTTGTGGCGGCCAACGCGGTTTTCTATTTTTATCTGGCGTCAAACGGTGCGGCATGGGCGCAGTTCGGGCTCGGCGTTTGCGTGATCGCGGCGCTGGCGCTGTCGTTTTCCGGCGCTTTTGTATTTCCGATTATGGCAAAGAACGATGATCTGAGAGGGATCGATGCCGTAAAGGTCTCCTGTTTTCTCGCAGGGAAGCAGTTTGGTTGGTGGCTTCTGAAGACCGTCGTTCAGGCGGCACTGTTTGCTTTGATCTGGTTTTTCCCGTTTCTGATTATTCTTGTGCCCGGCATATTGCTGTTTACGAACAGCTATTGCTATAATCGCGCGTTTTTGCGGCAGTTTCCAAAATAATCTGCCGGAAGCTGCAAATACCATTTGACACATTGCCTGTTGTTGCGTAAAATATACGTAAAGAAAACGTTTACCTAAACGATAGAGAAGGTGCTTATGAAAGGGAAACGAGCAATAGCATGGCTGCTGATCTGTCTGTTGATGAGCACCGTCGGGGGATTCCCTGCATTTACGGCATCGGCGGATGATGTTCCGCTTACGGAGGAGCTGCCCGAGGCGCCGCAAACCGCCTACGGCACATATCTGCTGACACACGGCGATCCCGCCGCGCGGACGCCGGATGCGAGCATTACGCTTTTGCCGCAGGACGTCATGGAAAACGATGCGTTTTTGACCGATTATATGGGACAAAGCGGCGTGCTGATCATGGATGTGCCGGGACAAACGCATTCCTGGCGCTTTACGGTCACGCAGGCAGGATATTACAATCTTGCCCTGACCTATGCGGGCGTTGCCGCCAAGAATTACGACATCGCGCTCGATGTGCTGATCGACGGAGCGATTCCGTACGCCAACACGCAGGGCGTAAAGCTGCACCGACAGTTTCTGGATGAAACATACGTCGGAATGAACGATAATGTATTTCGGCAGAACATCAAGGGCGATGAGATCATGCCCTCGCTGATCGAGCAATATCTTTGGCAGAGACAGCTGCTGTATGATTCCCAGTCGATGTATCCCGCGCCGCTTTTGTACTGGCTGGACGCGGGCGAGCACACTTTTTCGCTTCGGCTCAAAGAGGAATCATTCGCGCTTGCGTCTGCCGTTTTTTGTCATTCGACGGAAGCGGACAGTTACGCGAATGTGCTTGCCGTGCATGCCGGGGCAAAGGACACCAGCAGCGTTCTGAACGTCTATGAGGCGGAGAAGGGCTATCTCAAAAACGACGTTACCCTGTTTGCGACCTATGACACGGCGTACAGCCATGTAACGCCTGCAAGCGCCGAAAACATCCTGTATAACACGATCGGCAAGAACACATGGAAAAAGATTGGACAGGAGATCACGTGGGAGATCGAAGCGCCGCAGGACGGATTCTATGAGCTGGCATTCAAGGTCAAGCAGTACGACAAGAGTAACGCATACGTTACTCGCATGATCACGATCGACGGCAGCGAAATCTGCCGTGAGGCAAACGCTGTGAAGTTCGTCTATAAAACCGGCTGGTATGTGCAGCGCCTGGCGACCGAAACGGGCGAGCCGATCAAGGTCTATCTGACCGCGGGGCGGCATGTTCTCGGCATGCGCGCGGTGATGGACGAGGAGCTTGCCGAGATCCTGCGCGGGACCATCCAAACAATGGAGCGGCTGCAGGAATGGTATCGCGAGATCATCAAGATCACCGGTTTCAACGCGGACGCGGAACGCATCACCATCGACGCGAACCGTGATTTCCAGCTTGAAAAGAACGTGCCGGGACTGATTGACGGGCTTCAGCAATGCAAGAATGAGCTTGACGGTTATTATCGCCGCATCGATGAGATCAACGGCATCTCCGCGTCGAGCGCGTCGATCCTGTCGGAAACCTCCTCGCTTTTAGACAAGCTCATCAAGCGTCCGAAACGCATCGTCCCGCAGATCGAGACGCTCCGGGCAGACATTTCGAGCCTTGCGACGTGGGCAATCGATATGCAGACGCAGCCGCTGCAGATGGATAAGTTTTTCCTGCTTTCGCCGGATGTGCCGACGCCCAAAACCGGCGAGCAGTTTTTCGAACAGTTCGGGTACCGGCTTCGGATGTTTTTCCATTCCTTCTCCGGATCGACGACGTCGGTCGCCGGAACGGTTGAAACCGATGCGTCCGCAAAAACGATCCGTGTGTGGATCTCCACCGCCGACATTACGACGACCGGCGCGTCCTCCGGCCGCGATCAGGCGATCATTCTAAAGCGGCTCATTGACGAATCCTTTACGGCGCAGACGGGAATCAATGTGGAGGTGAGCCTTGTTTCCGGCTCGGATACTCTTGTGCAGGCGGTTCTGGCGGGCGAGGGACCCGACGTTGCGCTGTTTACCTCCACGGATACGCCGGTCAACCTTGCGATGCGCGGCGCGGTGCTGGATCTGAGCGAGTTTGATGGGTTTTCTGAAATCGTCTCGCAGTTTACCGAAAGCGCCGTAACGCCATTCTGGTATCGGGGCGGATGCTACGCGTTCCCGGAAACGCAGAATTTCAACGTGCTGTTCTACCGCACCGACATCTATCGTGAGCTCGGTCTAAAACCGCCGAAAACATGGCAGGAGTTCTACGAGCAGGTCATCTTCCTTTCCAACAACAACTATATGGTCGGCGTTCCGCAAAATCAGAACATTTTCGAAACGTTCCTGTATCAGTCCGGCAGCAAGTTCTATACCGACGATTTTTCCGCCTCCACGTTCGACACCGAGCCGGCGCTGAACGCGTTCGGAAGCTGGACGGGGCTGTACACAAAATACAGTCTGTCGCTGATTTTTGACTTCTTCAACCGGTTTCGCAGCGGCGAAATGGCGCTGGCGATCGAGCCATACAATCAGGTCAATTATCTGTATTCGGCGGCGCCCGAGCTTGACGGGCTTTGGGACATCGCAGAGATCCCCGCGACCGTGCGCGAGGACGGGACCAAAAGCGCTGTGGTGACGTGCTCGTCGACCGGATGCATCGCCCTTAAGAACACCGCGTATCCCGAGGAGGCGTATCGTTTTCTGTCATGGTGGGTCAGCGGGAAGACGCAGGGCGAGTTCGGCGTGCAGGTCGAGCAGACGCTCGGCGTGGCGGCGCGCTACGGGACGGCTAACCTGGAGGCGTTCGAGCGCATCCCGTGGAATGCCGAGCAGGCGGAGATTATCCGGAAACAGAGAGCTAACACGATTGCGGTCGAGCAGATCCCCGGCAACTACTACATCGCGAGAAACCTTGCGTTCGCCTTCCGTGCGGTTGTATACAACAAGGCAAACCTAAGGGAAACGCTCTATAGGTATAACATCGAGATCAACAAAGAGCTTGCGCGCAAGCAGAAGGAATTCGGCTATCGGTAAGGAGGAGTTATGGAAACCGCACCAATCGTACAAAAAACAAAAAAGCGCGGCAAGCTAAAAAAACAGCTCCCGAGCATCCTCTTTTTATCGCCGTTTACCGTTTTCTTCCTGATGTTCACGATCGTGCCGATCCTTTCGGCAATCGTGCTGAGCTTCACGTATTTCAACATGGTCAGCGTACCGACGTTCGTCGGGTTCGACAACTATATCCGGCTGTTCTTCAACGACGATGTATTTTTGACCGCATTGAAGAACACGGCGATCTTCGCGATGATCACGGGACCGATCAGCTATGTGCTGTCGTTCTTCGTCGCCTGGCTGATCAACGAATTCAACCACACGGTCCGCACGATCTTGACGCTGATCTTTTATCTGCCGTCGCTTGCCGGAAATGTGTATTTTGTATGGACGTACATTTTTTCGGGCGACAGCTACGGCTTTTTGAACAGCATTCTTCTGCGGCTCGGCGTAGTGTTCGGGCCGGTGCAGTGGCTGACCGATACGAAATACATGATGGCGGTCGTCATCGTCGTGATCCTGTGGCTTTCGCTCGGCACAGGATTTCTTTCGTTTGTGGCCGGTCTACAGTCCCTGAACCGCGAGTTGTATGAGTCCGCGGCGATCGACGGCATTCCGAACCGCTTCGCAGAGCTCTGGTACATCACGCTGCCGCAGATGGGGCCGCAGCTTCTGTTCGGCGCCGTCATGCAGATTTCCGCGTCGTTTGCGATCGGCTATGAGTGTATGAACCTGACGGGGTTCCCAAGCACGGACTATGCGACGCAGACGCTGGTACTGCATATTTTGGACTTCGGACAGGTCCGCTTTGAAATGGGCTATGCCTGCGCCATCGCGGTCGTGTTGTTCGGCATCATGCTGCTGATGTGGAAGGTCGTCAACAAGGTCCTTTCCAAGTGGCTCTAAGGGGGGTGAAGCGATGGGAACAATGGTTCGTAAAACGCCCAAACGGGATAAAAAATACCGCCGCGTCGTGCTTTCCCGATCGAAGGGCGGCACGGTGCTGATCTTAGCGTTCCTTACGCTGATCGGCGCGTTCATGGTGCTGCCGCTGGTTTATGTGCTTGTCACCGCCTTCAAGCCGCTGAATGAGATTCTGACCTATCCGCCGAAGTTCTTTGTGCAGCATCCGACGCTGTCCAACTTCCGCGATCTGATCGAGATCACACAGGAAACGTGGGTGCCGTTCGAACGCTCGCTGTTCAACTCTCTGATGCTTGCGATCCTCGGAACCTTTGTATACATAATCATCGCGTCGCTGGCGGCATATCCGCTGGCGAAGAACCGCAGCAAATGGGTCTATGTGTATTACCAGATTGTCGTGCTCGCGATCCTGTTCCGCCCCGAAGTCACGCGGACGCCTCTGTATATCATCATTTCTCGGCTGGGGCTGATCAACACCTACTGGTCGCTGCTGCTACCCGTGCTCGCGGGCAGCTTCGGCGTGTTCCTGATGCGCCAGTTTATGATGACGATCCCGGATGAAATGATCGAAGCGGCGCGCATCGACGGCGCAAATGAGTTCGTGATCTTCTGGAAGTTCATTATGCCGTCGGTCAAGCCCGCATGGATGACGTTGATGATCTTCACATTCAAGGATCTTTGGAACACAGGCGAATCGCAGTACATCTACGAAGAAACGCTGAAAACGCTGACCGCCGTGATGCAGTCCATCTCGTCGGCGGGCATCGCACGCGCAGGCGCAGGCGCGGTCGTCGCGCTGATCATGATGATCCCGCCGGTCGTCGTATTCATCATCTCTCAGTCATCCGTGATCGAAACGATGGCGACCTCAGGCATCAAGGGATAGGGGGCGGCGATATGAAGAAGCTGAAAACCGTTGCGATCCTGCTCCTTGCCGTTGTGCTGCTCGTACCTTTGACCGTGCACGCGGAGGATTCCGAAGTGCCGTATCAGACTTATACATACGACAGATGGGGCAACCCGACGCCGACGCCGAACGCCTATCTGCCGACCCGCAGCATCGGCGGCGCGCAGATCGGCTGCGGAAACTTCAACGCCGCGCAGGACCTATTTTACAGCGAAGCGCGGCATGAGATCTACGTTGTCGATTCCGGCAATGCGCGCGTGCTGGTGCTGGATGAGAGCTTTGCCCTGCTGCGCGAGCTGACCGGCTTTTCGGGAGCGGACGAGGCGTTCGAGTTCTCGAACCCGCAGGGGATTTTCGTACAGGACGACGGCAGAATGTTCCTTTGCGACATGGGCAGGCAGCAGGTTGCCGAAGCGGACGCGGAGGGAAATCTAATCCGGATTCTGCCGACGCCGGAATCGTCGTTGCTGCCGGACAACTTCAATTACCTGCCGACAAAGGTCGTCGTCGACGCGAACGACCGCATCTATATCCTTTCGCGCGGGGTCTATCAGGGACTGATTTATCTCGAACCGGACGGCACGTTCATCAAGTTTTTCGGCGCCAACGAGGTCGAGATGACGTTCGGACGACGCATTCAAAAACTTTGGAAATCGATCCTGTCAGACAAAGCCGCAGCTTCCATGCAGTCGTTCAACCCGATCGAGTACAGCAACATCTTCATGAGCGATGAGGGCTACATCTTTGCCACCGCTGCAGGCAGCGAAAACGGCGCAAGGGTTCTGACACAGCTGAATCCGCTCGGCATCAACGTGCTGAGCTGGACGGGCGGCAGCGAAACGCTGCTTTACTCAGACGTCACGGAGCGGGACGGCATCCTCATGCTGCTTGACACCAACGGCGGATATCTGATCCAGACGACCGTACAGTACGATAGGGGCATATCGATGCAGATCACCTTCGGCGGCATCGGCGACCAGCTCGGCTTGTTCCGCAAGCCGGTTTCGCTCATGGAGGTCGGTGACAACCTGTATGTGCTCGACGCCGAGAAGAACACGATCACCGAGTTTGTGCTGACTGATTTCGGCAGGGAGATCCATTCGGCGATCAAATATTATAATCAGGGACTGTACACCGAGAGCATCGAGCCTTGGGAACAGGTCATTCATCACAATACCAACTACCTGCCCGCGTATACGGGCCTCGGCAAGGCGTACTACCAGCTGTACTATTACGAAACCGCGATGTACTACTTCAAGCTCGCGGGTGACCGCCAGAACTACTCGCTGGCGTTCAAGGAACACTCGCTCACCGTCATGCGCGAAGCGTTCCCGTATATCGCAACGGCGATCATCGTTCTGGTGATCGGAGGGCTGATCCTCGCCCGCATCCTGAAAAAAAGAAAGAAGGCGCGCCATGGAAAGAAGTAAGCTGTTCCGCAAAGAGGATATCGGCGCGGGGTTCAGACACATCTTTTACACGATGTTCCATCCGTTCAACGGCTTCGACCAGGTCAAATGGGAAGACAAGGGAAGCGTTGTCGCATGCATCGTGATCCTGCTCGTATTTTTCCTGACCAACGTGTTCGAGCAGGTGCTGACCGGCTTCATCTTCAACACGTTCAATCCGGACAAGGTTTCCGTTCCGTCGATCTTTCTGATCACGATGGGCGGGTTCGCCATCGTATATATCGCCAACTGGGCGGCAGGCTCGCTGCAGTTCTCGGAGGGCGAGAACCGGGACGTTTTCATCACGCTCTGCTACACGCTGGTGCCGAGCACCTTCTTCAAACTGGTGCAGATCCTGCTGACGAACTTTGCCAATGCCGAGCTGAACGCATTCCTGGTCGCGCTTATGGTGATCGGATATATCTGGAGCGGCATGATCCTCGTTGTGGGGCTGTACTACGTCCACCAGTTCAGCTTCGGTGGGTTGCTTCTGAACCTGCTGTTGACGGTCATCGGCGTTGCGATCATCCTGTTTCTGCTGCTGCTCGGCTATTCGCTCGTGCAGCAGATCATCACATTCGTCGTCACGATCTATAACGAGATCGTGTTCCGACTGTAAGGAGGGATCGGCATGAAACGAATGACAAAACGGTTGCTGCCGCTTCTGCTCCTGTGTGCGCTGCTCCTTCTTGGGTGCGCCTCGAATCGTCCGCAGATTCCCGCAAGAAGTGTTCATGTGGACGCTACGCAGGGCTTCAGCCCCGCCGAAAAGGAAAACGAGTTCGTTCCGATCTCCGAGAACGGACGGCTTGCGCTTTCGGCGAATCTGAAGACCGGTGAAGCGGCTGTGACCGATCTCAGAGCCGGTGTGACCTGGTATACGAATCCCGTCGACAAGTTCGACGATACGCTTGCGAGCGGGTACCACAAAAATGCGCTGCTCTCTGCGATCACGGTCGTTTATACGACGGCACAGAGCGTGGAAATGACATGCGGCGGATACTTGCAGAGCGTCCAGAAGGACGGGCTGTATTATCGCATCGAGCCGGACGGATCGGTTTTGTTTCTCTTTGATTTTCCGAACGAACAGTTCCGCGTGCCGATCCGTTACGCGATCGAGAACGATCATTTCAACGCTTCGATCCTCACCGACGGTATCCTCGAATACGGTACGAACAAGATCAAATCGATCGAGTTTCTGCCGTACTTCGGCGCAGGCAGCGCCGACGAGGACGGATATCTCTTCGTGCCGGACGGCTGCGGCGCGCTGATCTATTTCAACAACGAACGCCTGACCGCACGCACCTATTCACAGAGCCTGTACGGGTTCGACAACGGTACGAACGACAAAACGATGGGCGGATTTGCGCTGTCCGGTTACTTCACACTGTCGCAGAACGCGTACATGCCGGTGTTCGGCATTCATAAGGGCGACGACGGATTTCTCGCCGTCGTTTCGGAAGGCGCTGCCCGCGCAACGGTAAACGCGAACGTTTCGGGCAAGTACAGCAATTATAATTCGGTCTGGACGACCTATTCCTACCGCACGATCGGCACGGTCCGCCAGACGCAGAAGGACGGAACCGATCAGGTCGTTTCGATCGGCGAAAAGAACATCGAAACATACCGTGACTATACCGTTTCGTATTATCCCCTTGAAACCGGTGCATCGGGCTACAGCGAAATGGCGGCGCGGTATCGGGACTATCTCATTGCGAACGAAGGACTCGAAGTCCGCACGACAGAAGCGGAGAGCATTCCGCTGTATCTCGACGTATACGGACATATCGAAAGGACCAAGTCCGTTATGGGCATCCCGGTCGACGTGAAAATCACGACCGCTTCCGTGAAGGATGTCGGCAAAATGCTCGACGCGCTTTCGGAGAAGGGGCTCGAGCGCGTGGTGGTGAAATACAACTACTGGTCGGAAAGCAGCTTTTACCGCAAGGTCCCGACGGGTGCAAAGCCGGACGGCAAGGTCGGCTCGAAATCCGAACTGCTTGATCTTCAGCAGCGTCTGATCGACGCGGGCGGCGAACTGTACCTCGGAGCGGATCTTCTGAACATCTACCGATCCGGACGCGGCGTGAACCAGTACCGCGACGCGCTGCAGTCGGTGGCAAACACTGTGCAGCGGCAGTATGTGTTCCGCCTTGATTCGGCAATGGTCGATTCGCGCTACGATCCGTGGTACCTTCTGAGACTCGGTTCCGTGCAGCGCATTTTCGCGCAGTACGCGCAAAATCTCAGCAAGGCGGGCTTCTCGGGCGCAGCGCTCGATACCGTGGGCGAAAAGCTCTATTCCGAACTCGGAACAAACGGAACGGGACGCAACCAGGCGCGCGAGATCATGGCAAACGCGGTGCGGACCGCAAAGGACACGGCAGGAAGCGTGCTGCTGACAGGCGCGAACGAGTATGCGGCAAACTACGCGTCGCATATCCTCGTCACGCCGGCGCGCGCAAGCGGCTACGACCTCGAGGATGTTTCGATCCCGTTTTATCAGATGGTGTATCACGGATGTGTTTCCTACTCGCTGCGTGCCTCAAACCTGTCCAGCAATCCGAAAAAACTGATGCTGAGCTGCATCGAATACGGCGCATACCCGATGTTCTCCCTGATCTATGAGAATGCCGACGAGCTGATCGGCTCGCGGCTGAACGGAATCTATTCCGCGGATTTCAAAAACTGGGAGCAGGACATCTTAATGCAGTATGCTATGATAAACGACGTGCTTGCCCCGGTGCAGACCGCGCATGCGGAGCAGCATGTGATTGTTTCGGACGATGTGCGCTGCACGGTATATGACAACAGCGTAATGATCTGGGTCAATTACGGGGAGGAAGCGTATCAGGCGGAGGGTATCACCGTTCCGGCGCTCGGTTTCACCGCGACACAAAACGGACAGGTTTACGCAAGCGCGCAGCCGATCGGAAACTGACAGGAGGCGGCAATGGCAAAGAAAAGAAAGCAGTATTCGCTAATCAAAAAACAGAACCGTGCAGGCTGGCTGTTTGTACTGCCGTTTGTGATCGGATTTGTCATCTTCTTTCTGAAACCGATGGTGGAAAGCTTCTGGTATACGTTCAACGACGTAACGATGGGGCAGAACGGATTGGAAACGAAATTCGTCGGGCTTCAAAATTTCCGTTATCTGCTTTTAGAGGACAGTAACTTTTTGAGAAACCTCTGGACGGTCACGGGATCGATGCTCGCGCAGGTCGCGATCTGCACGATTCTGAGCCTGTTCATCGCGATTGTTTTGGTGCAGAATTTCCGCGGACGCACGATCTACCGCGCGATCTTCTTCCTGCCGATCATTATGACCAGCGGCGTTGTGTATTCGATGGTCAGCTCGGTCGTCGGCTCATCCGGGCTGTCCGGTACCGGCAACGCGTACATCTATTCCTCGACGTCGATGACGACGCTGATGCAGCAGGGCGGACTTCCGACCGCGTTCATCAACATCCTTACACAGATCATCGACGCGATCTTCTCGATGGTCGTGAACTGCGGCGTGCCGATCCTGCTGTATATTTCGGGATTGCAGAAGATCCCGCAAAGCGCATATGAGGCGGCGCGCATCGAAGGCGCAAGCACGTGGGATATCTTCTGGCGCATCACGATTCCGAAAATTTCGCCGATCATCTTCCTGAATGTCGTCTATTGCGTGATCGACGCTTCGACCGCGTACGGCAGCACGGCGGGCGGAAACATCATGATGGCGGCGATCCAGCAGATGGGCTTCGGCAAGACGATGAAGTTCGGCATGAGCGCCGCGATGGCATGGATGTACTTCCTTGTGATCGCGGTATTCCTCGGACTTGCCTATCTCACGATCGGCAGACGCGCTGCCAAGATCGAGAACTGAGAGGAGGGAGCCGTATGAAACGTAAAAAGACCGGTTTCAAACAAAAGCAGGTCAACGCGCTTGTTCGCAAACGGAAGATCATCGGTATCATTCTTGCGATCCTTCGGCACGTGTTCCTGATCGGGCTGTGCTATGTGGTACTCTATCCGGTGCTGTACATGATCAGCAACGCGTTCAAACCGATCTCACAGTACTACGATCCGTCGGTCGTGTGGATTCCGCGCAGCCTGACGCTGGACAACTTCTTCATCGTGTTCAAGGTCATGGACGTGGGCAAGGTGTTCCTGAATACGCTTGTGATCGAGATCCTGCCGGCGTTCATCTCCACATTCATCGCGATGTTTGTGGGCTACGGGCTGGCGAGATTCCGCTTCCGCGGGCGCGGACTGATCCTTGCGTGCGTGATCCTCACCATTATCGTTCCGCCGCAGACGATTTCTACCTCGCTTTATTCCAGCTACAGGTACTTTGATTTTCTCGGGATTCTGTCGCTGCTGCATCGGGTTTTCCCGTCGATCGGGCCGATCAATCTGATCGGCACGCCGTGGGTGACGATTTTGCCTGCGATCTTCGGCGTCGGACTCAAAAACGGCATCTTTATCTTTATCTTCATGCAGTTTTTCACCGGGATTCCGAAGGAGCTGCAGGAAGCGGCCGCGATCGACGGCTGCGGACCGCTGCGTACATTTTTGAAAATCATCCTGCCGACGGCAAAGAACATCATCATCGCGGTGCTGCTCCTTGCGGTTGTCTGGAACTGGAACGATTATTATACGCCCGCCATGTACATCCGCACCACAGACACGATGGCAACGGCAATGGCGTCGTTCCAGGCGAACCTTGAAAACCTGCACAATATGGGAACCGGATTGGAAAACATTCAAACGGCAAACACGCAGATTCAGGCGGCGGCGCTGATCGCGATCCTGCCGTTGGTGATCCTGTATGTGTTCCTGCAGAAACGTTTCTCGGAGGGCATCGAAGACTCCGGTTTAACAGGCATTTAACAGCATTTCTTTCAGGAGGGAAATCAACATGAAAAAAGCAGCTATCAAATTCGTCGGTATGGCGCTTGCACTTATCATGTGCCTTGCGCTCTTTGCGGCGTGCACGAGCGAACTGAACCAGGGCGGCTCCGATACGCCTTCGAATCCCGCGGGCAATGTCACGGATCCAACCGGCGGCAATCCCGCGACCGACGACGAGCCGCAGAACGGCGAAGTTGCAGGTGAGATCGTAACCGGCGGCGGCGCCGAAGTCGGGTTCCTCGACAACGTCGAAGGCCTTCCGGAAACGCTTGAAAACCCGAACATCACGATCGTGTACTGGTACAACCCGAAGCAGTACGCGGTCGACATCCGCAAGCAGGCGGATGTTTACGATCCGATCCTCGAAGCAATCCCGTACTATGAAGAAAAATACGGCGGCAAGGTCACGGTCATCTACTCCGCATGGGGCGACATGCTCGAAACCGTTACGTCGCTTCAGAACGCAGACGATGCTCCCGATCTCTTTGAGGTCTACGACGAAACACTGTACAGCGTGATCCTGTCCGGCGTCGCACAGAACCTTGACGCGTATACGACCGATCTCGATTACGGCTACTACAAGATCAACCGGGAGACCTTCCAATGGAAGGGCAGCAACTACGCGATTCCGCTGAAGCCGTACGCGTTCTACATCATGTACAACAAAGATCTGTTTGACCTCGAAGGCCTTGACGATCCCGCAACGCTGTATCAGCAGGGCAAGTGGAACTGGACGACCTTCCGCGACGTCTGCAAGCGCCTTACCAAGACCACGGACGGCGAGCTTTCGCAGGTCGCATACGGTTCGTGGGAGGACACGATCCTTTCGTTCATGTACGCGAACGGGGGGTCGCTTCTCAACATCGATACCAAGACCGGCGAAGTCAGCTCGAACCTCGGTTCCGTAAAAACACAGAACACGATCAACTATCTCATCGAGCTCAAGGACTGCTTCATCTACGGCAACGATATGTGGGGTTGGTTTGACAACGGCGCAATGGCGATGATCCGCGGCAAGGAATATCCGGTCGACGTTCCGTTTGATACCGGCATGGTACCGTTCCCGACCGGCGACGATTACGAGGGCAAGAACCTCGTCGTTTATCCGCAGGGCATGGCGGTTCCGACCGGCGCAAAGAACCCCGAGGGCGCGGTGGCGTTTATGCGGATCGTCAACGAACTGCAGCAGAACGTCGGCAACCAGAAGGAAGCAAACCGCATCGGGCAGGAAAACTACGACATGATCTATGCGGACGACGTGAACCTCGTCTATCAGTACGACAAAGGACTGAACGATATCGCCACGATCATCGCTTCGATCGTAAACTACATCAACGACGGCGTTCCGGCGGCAACGATCAACGCGAACCTCGAAACGCAGATCCAGTCCGAGATCAATCTGATGTACAACGACAGATAACGACCGCGAGGAAAACCTGTGGAAAGAGGCATATACTTTGACGGGTGGTATCATGACAATCACTGCTACCACCCCGGTCTTCCTTTTCGCTCCATGCAGATGGTGGAGGATCTGGAACGCTACCGCGCAACGATCCTTGTGTGGTCGGTGATGGGTGGCGGTTCGATTTCGCTGCCGTATCTCGAAAATGAAGCGTTCGGCGAACTGGATCCCAGGCTGCGTTTTTACGGCTTCATGAACGATTCCGAGTTCATCGCCGAATGCAACAAACGCGGCATTCGCGCCATGGGCATCGTCTTTGAGGTGCAGGGCTGGGAATTTCCGGTTGAGGTCAGCGAAGACGGCAGACATATGAAGGCGTTCAACGTCATGCGGGAAGGTCCGTCCGACCGCGCGGCGCAGTATTACGGACTGAACGAGTTCTCATCCGGCAAGTTCGACGGGCTGTTTCGCACTTCCTTAAAGGATTATTATCCGGAAGGCATCGTCAACAGCGACGGCGAACGCGTGACAATGCTTCAGGAAGAGGTCGCGGCGCGTACGTTCCGCGGCGAGCCCGTGCATGCCGGGTGGGTCGAGGTGAAGAATCATTCCAGAACCTGCTACCAGACCTGCCGCAACAACCCTGTGTGGCGTAATTATCTCAAAAAGATCATGGAACTGCAGATCGATGCCGGCGTCATGGGCATTCAGCTCGACGAGGCGGAGCTTCCGATCACGTCGATGGGCGCGGGCGGCTGTTTCTGCAAGGACTGCGTCAAGCAGTTCCGCGCCTATCTTTTGGAAAAACGCGCAAACGGCACGCTGCCGAAGGGATACGAGTCGTTCGATCTCGACACGTTCGACATCGGGCAGTATCTGCGCGACTGCAACGTCGGGCATCCCACGGAATCCTGGACGTACCGCGACGTTTATGAGTTTCAGATGCGCGCGGTCAAAAAGCATTTCACGGAGCTGGTCGACCATGCGCGCGCCTATGCAAAGGAGAAGTACGAGCGTGACATCTGGATGAGCGGGAATTTCTTCACCTGCATGCCTGTCTACTATCCGTTCGAGAATACCGTCGATTGCGTGATCACCGAAATGGATCACACGCTGTTCCGTCAGCCGCATTGGTACCGCTACATCTCCGGCTTTTCGGGAAACAAGCCCGTCATCGTTGCGGAAAACCCGTACGGCGGCATCATTCCGCAGCTGCTCGATGAGCTGAATCACGGCAGGGGATACGACCTCTATCGGCTGCTGCTGCTGGAGGCGGCGGTTTACGGCTGCAACATGAGCGTGCCCTACGGCGGATGGATGGGCAATACGATCAAGACGGGATTCTGGCCGCCGCGCGATGTGACCGAGCAGGTACAGTCGTTCCTTGCGGATCACGACAGACTGTTCAGCAAAAACAGCGGCGCACAGATCATGGTTGCGTATTCGTTCCCGAGCAATTACTGGCGCGAGGTCACGAAAAAGGGCGGCGACCAGTTTACGGACGTCGATTCGATCCTGTTTTATCGTTCCGTCGAGGAGCAGAACGAACACGCGTCGCGCCTGCCTTTTTGGGAAGTCATTCAGCGCATGAGCGAGGAGCAGGCGGTCTATGACGTACGCATGTTCGGTGACGACGAGCTGCGCCCGGATCGCGTTTCGGCAAACGACTGGAAACAGTATAAGCTGATCGTTCTGCCCGAATGCACGGTGCTTACCGCGAACCAGCGCGAGGAGCTCGAACGTTATGCAAAGAATGGCGGCAAGGTGCTGCTGTTCGGCAGAACGGCGGAGGATCATCCCGAATGGGCTCTGCATATGGCGGCGATCCCCACCGTGACGTCCGTCGAAAACCCGGATTCGCTGCGCGACGCAATGCGCGCGTTTTCCGAAGCATTCCGCGAGGCGGTGAAAGGAGAGGAGCAGCTCTGTATCGAGACCGCGCGCAGGGAGGACAGCGCGTTTATCGGCGCGCATCTGCACACGGGCGAACAGACGAAAAGCCTGCAGATTCTGAACTACCGCTATGACAAAGAGACCGACCGCGTGCTGCCGATCGAACAGGTCACCATACGGCTCAGGGACGCATCGGCAGCCGGAGCAAAGGCGATCGATCTGAACGGAGATCCCGTTCATGCCGACGTAAAGGCGGAGGACGGCGTTCTGACAGTGATGTTTCCGTCGCTGCCGCTGTACACGGCAATTGAACTATTCTGAAGAAAAGGAAACAGTTTATGGAAGAAAACATTCTTGTCACCGGAGAACCGCTCAGCAGAGCAAAGTTCAAGAATCCGAGCGTGGAGTTCGGCATCATGCCGTTCTGGTTCTGGAACGGCGAAATGTCCTACGACGAGATCGCCTATCAGATTCGGGAATACAAAGCAAAGGGCTGCCCTGGCTTTTATATCCATGCGCGTTTCGGCGTGCGCGAAGAGCTTGGATATATGAACGAGGACTGGCTGGACCGGGTGAAGTTCACCATCGAAACGGCGCAGGCGGAGGGGCTGCAGATCTGGATCTACGACGAGTACAACTGGCCGAGCGGGACCTGCGGACAGACGCTCATGAAGGACCATCCCGAAATGACGAACGTCTATCTCGAACTGGTCGAGGGAAATCTGCCGGGGCAGTTCTTTACGTTCATGGAAGGCACGGACTCGCGGTACAATGACCTTGAACAGTCCGAGCCGGTCTATGCCTGCGCAATCAAGCTTGCCGATCTCGAATCCGGCAACTATGAGATCGTCGATCTGATGCCCTCGCTGTCGTTCGACAAGGTTATCACGTGGGAAGCGCCGAAAGGACCGTGGAAGCTCTTTTATTTCATCGAGCGGAAGAGCACCTGGTATGCGGACGTGCTGAATCCCGAAACGACAAAGAAGTTTATCGAATACACGCACGACCGCTACAAGGCGTATCTCGAAGGCGACTTTGCAAAGCAGGTCAAGGGCTTCTTCACCGACGAGCCGGCAATGCATTATTTCGAGACCGGACGCGACAACTTCATCGTTCCGTGGACGCACGGCATGTTCAAGATCTTCCGCGAGCACAACGGCTACGATCTCAAGAAAAATCTGCCGAAGCTGTTCTTCGACTGCGGCGGCGACACCGAACAGGTTCGCTACGATTTCTGGAGCACGCTGACCGATCAGTACGAAAAATCGTACTTCAAGCAGCTCGAAGACTGGTGCGCGGATCACGACGTGATCTCCACCGGACACCTGCTGTACGAGGAATCGCTCCGCATGCATGCACGCGTCGACGGCAATCTTTTCAAACATTTGCAGCATTTCCATATGACGGGCGTCGATCACCTGTATCCGCGCATCGGAACGCGTGAAATGGAAAACGAGCACGTCGCTCTGAAGATCGCGTCGAGCGCGGCGCATCAGAACGGCAGCGCGCGCCTTGTGTGCGAATCGATGGGCGGCTCGTATTGGGACTGCACCATGGAACGCATGAAATGGATCGGCGACTGGGAGTACGTGCTCGGCGTCAACCAGTTCATTCCGCATGGGTTCCACTATACCATCGAGGGCGAGCGCAAGCGCGACTGGCCCCCGTCCATGTTCTGTCAGTTTACGTGGTGGGAGCAGTACGGACAGTTCAACGAATACATGACGCGTCTCGGCTATACGCTGTCGGGCGGCGATCATGTGGCGAAGATCGCGGTGCTGTATCCGATGAACTCGATCTGGGCGAACTATATGCCCAATCAGAGAACCAAGATCTCCGAATGCATCGAGCGCGAATTCAACTACATGGCGGACCGCATGCTGCGGCTGCACATCGACTATGACTACATCGACGAGGATGTTCTGAACAAGCGTACCGAGATCAGGGACGGTAAGCTCTGCATCGCGGGGGAGCGGTACGAAATGCTGCTTTTGCCGCCGTGCACGCATATCAAGGCGGACACGCTCAAAACGATGGAAGCTTTCGTCAATGCGGGCGGCAAGCTCGGCGGTGACGCGCTGCTGCCGTACAGGTGTGTCGAAGGCGAGGCAACTGATTTTGAAAAGCGCATCGAAGCGCTGTTCGGCGTCGATCCTGCGGCATTGCGCGAGGCGTTTCTTACAAAGGAAGACTGCGCACAGCAGATGTGCGAGCGCAGCGTCGGCGACGGCAAAGTCGTATTTGTTTCCGGAGAGGGATTCAAGCGCAATCCGAATGAAGCGGAAGGACTCGGACTGCTTGATCGCATGCTTCGCGCGTGCGTCACGCCGGAAATCGAGATCGACAGCGAAGAGGTCTTTTATCTCCATCGCGTCAAGGACGGTATGGATCTGTTCTTCCTGATCAATCCCGTCAATGAGCCGGCGGACATCACGATCCGTTTCCTCGGCGAGCACACGCCGGAACTGTGGGATCTCGAAACCGGCGACATCCGCGTTGCGCCTGTATACGCGTTCGAAAGCGGCTATACGGCGCTGAAAACGCATCTGGAACCGTTCGGATCCGCCATGTTCTCGTTTGCGAAGAAGGTCGAACCGGCGCACATTTCGGCGTCGGACATCACGGTCGAATCGTTCGACCCCGAAACGCGTACCGCGAAGGGCTTTGCAAGGCTTCAGAAGAACGGCTCGATCACCCTGACCGAAGAAAACGGCGTCGCGACGGAACGGCGCATCCTGGCGGCGCATCCCGAAGAGCCGATCGTGCTTTCCGGACCGTTTGCCTTTGCGGCGGACAAACCGAACAGCATCAATACCGACGCATGGAAGATGACCTATGCTTCGGAAAGCGACGACGTTAAAACGATCACAACCGGAAGGGCGGACATGTCCGGCTGGTTTGATATGCGCATGGGCGCATGGGAAATGCAGCTGCCCGTTGAGCGTGACGAGGAGACATATCCGGTTACGCTGTGGTACGTCACAAAGATCTGTGCGGCGTTCGTGCCGGATGATCTGAAGCTGATGATCGACGGGTTCAAGGGCAAGTGCCATACGCTGTACGTGAACGGCAGGGAAGTCACGGAAACGCCGGAACGCAGCTATCTGGATGCCGAGATCCGGACCGTTCCGATGAAGCCGTACTTTGTGATCGGCGAGAACACCGTTGCGGTGAAGCTTACGGTCACCAAAAAGAGCGACGGCATGACCGACCTTCTCAAGATCATCGGAAGCTTTGCGGTCGAGACGCGCGACGGCGTTGAAACGATCGTCGAGCCAAAAGCTGAACTTCCGCTCGGCGACTGGAACGCATACGGCTATCCGTACTATTCCGGCACGGGACTGTATACCGCAAAGGTCGTTCTTTCAAAGGAACAGCTTGAAAAGAAACTCCTTCTGCGCGCCGATATCGGACGCGACGTGCTGACCGTTTCGGTAAACGGCATCCCTGTCAGGACCTGCCTGTGGCGTCCGTATGAAGCCGATCTTACGCCGTACCTGCACGCAGGCGAAAACGAGATCACGCTCGGCGTCGTCAACACGCTGATGAACCTGCTCGAATCGACGCACAACCCATCCGGTCTGTTCGCAGCGGAGATCGTGCCGTTCGACCGCTACAGCGTGCAATTCTGAATCGTATGGAACACTATCGCATTCTGATCGATACCGACATCGGCGGCGACGTGGACGATGCGCTTGCGCTTGCCATGGCGCTGAACACGGAAAATGTCGAGATCGTCGGCATCACGAACGTATACCTTGCGAACGCATGGCGCGCGGGAGTTACAAAAGAACTCCTGCGCGTGTACAGGCGCGAGGATATTCCGGTCTCAACCGGCGCGGAGAAGCCTCTGATCGGCTGGTGGGACGAGTCCCGCATTCCGAACAGTTCGCCGGATTACGGCGCGTATCGCGGCGAAAAACTGCCGCATGCATCGGATTTCATCATCAAAAAGGCAGAGGAGATCGACGATCTGATCCTGCTTGCGATCGGACCGCTGACGAACGTCGGCATCGCGCTTGCAAAAGCGCCGCATATCGCAAAGCGGCTGCGCATCTTCTTAATGGGCGGTCAGCTCAACAAGGCGCATCCGGAATGGAACATCTACTGTGACCCGGAAGCGGCGCGCATCGTCTTTGAAAGCGGTGCGGACATAACGATGGTGGGACGTGACGTCACCCTGCGCTGTCAGTTCACGCGCGAAGAGGTCGACGAGGTGAAAAACGCCGGCAATCCGCGTGCAGAACGTCTCGGACAGATGATGGAGCAGTTCATCACAAATTTCGGATACCTGCCGATCCTGCACGACCCGTTGGCGCTTGCCGCGCTGCTGTGGCCGGAGTTTCTGAAGCTCGAACACAAGCGGATCCTGATCGAAACGCGCGGTGCGCATACGCGCGGCGTGACGGTCGACTGTGACTGGGGCGAAGGACAGGAAGTGCTGGCAGCAACGGATGTTGATGCCGAAGGCTTCAAACGGCGACTTATCGAGGTGTTGAAACGGTAATGGCAAAGAAACTGGCTCTGATCGGCGGCGGCAGCGTCCGGACGTATTACTTCATCGAATCGCTTCTGAAGTTCTACCGCGAGATGGACATCGGCGAAGTATCCGTGATGGACGTTGATGCGGAGAAGCTTGCGTACTTCGGCGGGATCGCAAAGCATCTCGTTACGCGGGCGAAGGAGGATCTGCGCGTCACGCTGACGGATGACGCAGAAACAGCGCTTTCGGATGCGGATTACGTTGTCACAACGGTGCGCGTCGGCGGCGACGCCGTGCGCACGCGGGACGAGCGCATCGCGCTTTCTTTGGGCGTCATCGGACAGGAAACGACGGGAGCGGGGGGATTTTCCTATGCGATCCGAACGATCCCGGTCATGCTGGACTATATGCGCATGATTCGTGCATACGCAAAGCCGGACGCGACGGTATTCAACTTCACAAATCCGTCCGGATTGGTCACGCAGGCGCTTTACGATGCGGGCTATGACAACATCATCGGCATCTGCGACAACGCGACCGGCATCAAAACGGACGTTGCGGGCGCGCTGGGCGTCAACGCAAGCGACGTTCTGGTCAAGGTATACGGACTGAACCATCTTTCCTGGGCAAATCGCATCGAGATCGGCGGCGTCGACATTCTGCCGAAGCTGCTCGAAAACGATGCGTTCGTGCAGAATTTCCACCAGTTTCTGTACTTCGACCGCGATCTTGTGCGGCGGCTCGGCTGCATCCCGAACGGTTATCTGTACTACTACTATCACCGCGAGCGCGCGCTTGCAAATCTGCAGCGTGCGCCGGAAACACGCGGCGAGTTCATTCTGCGCAACAACACGGCAATGATGGAAGCGCTGCGTGCGCACAGCATCGAAACGGAGCCGGAAACCTGTCTTGGGATCTATCGCGATTATATGCATCGGCGCGAGAGCAGCTATATGTCGATCGAGCTCGGCGGCGAAACGCTGCATCCGGAACGCATCGATCCCAAATCGCTCGGCATCGACGAACTGCTCGGACAAAAGCCGGTCACGGAAATCTACGAAGGCTATGCGGGCGTTGTGTTCAATTACATCGACAGTCGCAAAAACAACAAAAATATCGATCTTGCCGTCAGCGTTCCCAATTGCGGCGCGGTGCCCGGCATGGCGGATGACGACATTCTGGAGATCACCTGCCTTGTGGGCAGAGACGGCGCGCAGCCGATGCGCTTTGGTGACGCCGAGATTGACGAAACGAACCTTGCGCTGATGAAAACGATCAAGCGTTACGAAAAGCTGACCGTGGAAGCAGTGCGGACGCGGTCGAAAGCGGCCGCGCGGGAGGCACTGATGCAGCATCCGCTCGTCGGAGATTATGCGCTTGCAAAAGCGCTTGTCGAACAATACGCATCATTGAATGCGCCGTGGATCGGAGAATGGAAATGAAACGCGTTCTGTGCATTGCCGAAAGCTGCTGCGACCTGGTGTTCGGCGGGCTGTCGAAATTGCCCGCCCCGGGCGAGGAGATCTTCGGCTCACATTTTTCCGTGCAGCCCGGCGGCGGCGCAAACACCGCTGTTCTGCTTGCAAGAAGCGGCGTGCCGACTGCGTTCTGGACGCTGCTTGCCGACGACTTTGCAGGTCGGATGGTGCGGTCTGCATTACAGCGGTACGGCGTACAGCTTGCCGCGCATGGGCAAAAAACGGAACGCACGCCGGTTTCCGCCGTTCTCAGCACGAAAGAGGATCGCGCGTTTGCCTCGCTTTCAAGCACCGCGGAACTGATCGGCGATCTCGACGTGCTCGACCGCGCAATCGGCGAAACGGAGATCGTGCATACATATCTCGGATACTGCGACGCTTATCCGATCGCCGCGCTTTGTGCGCGTCACGGTTCGCTGCTGTCCGTGGACACGTCCTTTTGCGATGCAAGAACGACGCTTTTCGAAACGGTTCTGCCGCACGTGGACTGGTGGAAGGGAAATGAATCGGAAGCGATGCGGCTGACCGGTGCGAGCAACGCGGAGGATGCGCTCGATGCGATTGCAAATCGCGTTCGCAGGGGTGCGGTCGTCACATGCGGCGCGCGCGGAAGCATCGGAAAAGAACGCGGCGGGACGATCCTAAAACAGGCGGCGATCCCGTCCGGACCGTTTCTGGACGCATGCGGCGCGGGCGACGCGTTTGCGGCGGGATTCCTGCACGCCCTTGCGCGCGGCGAATCGCTTGAACGGGGAATGCTGCGCGGCGCGCTGCTTTCCGGACGCGTTGTCGCGGCATACGGAGGGTGTCCGCCGGAGATCGATGTTCCGGTTGAGTAAACGATTACGTTATTTTTCCGAAAAATGCTTGCAAGCAAAACAGTTCTGTGCTATGATGCAATTGGGGAAAAGGTTTACCCAATTTTTACAAACAAGGACAAAAATCAAACACAATCATGGGAGGACGTATGAAGAAACTATCATTGATTTTGGCAGTTTTGATGCTGTTCGTTGCGTTCGGCTGCTCGGGCAATCAGCCTGCACCGGCAACGCCGAGCGAAGCTCCCGCGGAACCGACCGCGGAACCGGCAGCGGAGCCCGAACCGGCAATGGAACCGGCTGTGTACAACAGCGTGGAAGGCTTCCACACCGACAGCGCAACCGAAGGCGAGTGGCAGTACTACTTCAGCATTGACGACGGCGCGAGCGTCACCGATCCGTGCGAAGACATGACCGATTACGGCACGTACGGCGGATGGCATCCGTGGGAAGGCGCCTATACGGGCGTCGGCTTCAATCATGACGTTGAAGGGTATCTGGAATTCAACACCGACATGCGCGGCGGCATCATGGGCGTCCTTGTGTTTGTCGCACCGGCAACCGGCAAGTACGTTGTAACCGCACAGCTTTGGAATCCCTGGGGTCAGGATCTGGACAACTTCACGGTCAAGACCGATACAGGCGTTGTCGTGGAACGACCCATGGATGATCTCGTCGACGTATACGGCTTCCTTACGCCGACCGACGTCGAGCTGAAAGAGGGCGATCGCCTGTACTTCATGTGCAACTCCATGGGCGAGTCCTGGGCAAGCGCATACTCCAACGTCACGATTTACTTCGAGCCGCAGGATGATTCCGTGTATGACATTCCCGAGGTCGTGATGCCCGAGAAGGAAGTGCTCGGCGTCGATCCGGATTGGACGCAGGAAGCAAAGTGGAACGCGGTGAAGGACTTTGACCGCACCGCAGCGGACGGCAGCAACACGCCTTGGGTCTACGCAACGACCGTTGCTTGGGGCGAGTTCGCGACCAATAAGAAATACGACGAGCCGGATTGGGACGGCGACGGCGCAGCGGATGCAAACCAGTGGTATTCCGCAGACGGCACCGGCATGGGCTTCAACCTCAACGAAGCGTATGAGGGCAACTATCTCGAGCTGAACACGACCGATTACGGCGCGACCGTATCCGCGCTCGGCTTCAAGGCACCGGCAGCCGGCAACTATGCGTTCAACGGCTACGTCAGAAACATCTGGGGCGCAAGCGCAGGCATGCTCCGCGTCTATAAGGGCAGCGAATCCTTCAAGGAATTCGACGTGAAGGACTATAAGGAAAAGCCCAACGAGTTCTCGTTCACCGTCGCGCTTGATGAGGGCGAAGTGATCTGGCTGTTTGTCGATTCCGAAGGCGGCTGGGTATCCTCCGCGCTTGCCGTATTCGTCAACGAAGCGGAAGAGACTCCCGCAGCGGAAGTCAATCTGCTCCAGGATGCGCAGTGGGCTGCGTTCCGTGATTTCGACCGCACCTCGGCAGACGGCAGCAACACGCCGTGGATCTACGCAACGACCGTTGAATGGGGCACGTTTGCAACCAACGTCAAGTATGACGAACCCGATTGGGACAGCGACGGCACACCAGATGCGAACCAGTGGTATTCCGAAGACGGAACAGGAATGGGCGTTTCGTTCTCCTATGACGAGGGCTATCTCGAGCTGAACACGACCGATTACGGCGCGACCGTCTCCTGCCTCGGCTTCAAAGCCCCGGCGGCAGGCACCTATGTGTTCAACGGTTATGTGCGCAATCCGTGGGAGCAGGATATGAACATGCTGCGCGTTTATAAGAATGCGGAGTACTTCATGGACTTCCCGGCAGGCGAATTCATCGACGCGCCGAATGCGTTCGAGTTCGAAGTTGAGCTTGCGGAAGGCGAAATCGTTTGGGTGTTCGTCGATTCCAACGGTGGCTGGGTCAGCGCGGCGCTCGCACTGTTCGTAAACCAGAAATAATCCTTACATCGAAACGTACAGCGAATCTCGCAGGAGGTCCGGTGGAGAAATGCCTCCGCCGACCTCCTGCTTTTGAACCGCACGGAGGGGCAGATGGAACCGTTTCGCAGAAAAGAACAGCATTTTACGCATATCCGCACGCTTCTGGAACGCGGCGTCTATCATGCGGCGCAGCCGCTTTCGATGCATGCACGCATCACAAAGGATCCCGTTCCCTATGAGGACCGTGCAGAGGGCGCGCTCGTCCCGCTCACGCCCGGCATGCATTGGGGCGATCTGTTCGACTGCGCATGGGTGCATTTCGAGGGGGAGATTCCGGATGCGTATCCGGACGAAGCTGCCCCGTGCAGCCGGAAGCATCATGCGGTGCTCGTCGACCTTTCCGCGGAAGGGCTTGTGTACAACGCCGGCGGCGAACCGGTGCAGGGATTGACGAGCGCAACCTCTCGCAATGAATTCCCGCTCGGACTATGGGGCAAGCGCACTGTTGAGCTCAGGGACTGCGTACAGAACGGACGCATCGATTTCTGGGCGGATTTCACCTGCTGCGACGTCGAGGGACAGTATCGCAACGGCGGTCGCGTCAAGGAAGCCTGTCTTGCGTGGGTAGACGATCTGTGCCGCGATACGTTCTACGACTGGGTCATCTGTCAAAGCCTGTTTGTCGGGCTGATGGAAAACGGCGATGCATACGGCGAAACGGTCGGCGCGTTCCTCGAACGGGCGGCGCGCGAGTTTGAATCGGCGCATGGGCTGACCTATTCCGAAACAAGCGGCGCGATGCAGGGCGATCCGGCGTTTTTGAAGCGAGACGCATACTTTGCGCCCGACAGCGACAGCGCCGTCGAACAGGCGGGGGAACGCATATCGATCCTGCCGGACGCCGAAACAGAGCCTACGCGAAAGACGCAGCTTGTTCTCGACGGGGATGCGCTGCAGCGCATCCGCGACATTCTCGACGAGATCCTGTCCGAACCGAACAGAAATCCATCGATGGTCTATTCGTCGATCGGACACAGCCATCTCGATCTGCTGTTTCTCTGGACCGAACGCGAGACGTACCGCAAATGTGCGAGGACGCTCGCTAACGTGCTTCGGATCATGGATATCGATCCGACATATAAGTTTACCATGAGCCAGGCACCGGTCTACGCATGGCTCAAAGAACGGTACCCGTCGCTGTACGCGCGGATGCTGCGCCGCATCGAAGAAGGACGGTTCGAGATCATCGGCTCGCTGTATATCGAGTGCGATACCAATCTGCCCTGCGGCGAATCGCTTGTGCGTCAGCTCCTGTACGGAAAACGCTTTTTCCGCAGGGAGTTCGGGCGCGACATGCGCGTCTGCTTTCTGCCGGACGTGTTCGGCTATACGGCGGCGCTTCCGCAGCTTCTGAAACTGGCGGACGTACCGTACTTTACGACCAACAAACTTTCCATGAACGACACGAACCGCTTCCCGCGCTACACGTTCTGGTGGTACGGGCTCGACGGCTCGCGCGTTCTGACACATATGCTTCCCGAAAACAGCTATACAAGCGCCGTCGTGCCGCAAATGGCAATCTACGGCGAGCATCATTACACCGACCGGGATCTTTGTCCGCGCGGACTGGAGCTGTTCGGGCTCGGCGACGGCGGAGGAGGTCCGGGATATGAGCACGTCGAACGCCGCAAACGCATGCGAAACCTGAAGGGCTGTCCCACATTGGAAGACGAGGGCGTCGAAGACTTTTTCGACCGCATCGCAAAAGGCGCGGAGCGGTATCGCGCATGGCACGGCGAGCTGTATTTCGAGCGGCATCAGGGAACCTATACATCGATTGCAAAGCAAAAGCAATGGAACCGTACGCTGGAACAGGATCTGCACGCTCTTGAGTTCTGCGCGGCGCTTGCAAACGGAACCGACGGCTACGCGTATCCGTCCGAGTGGCTTCAAAAGGCTTGGGAGGACGTGCTGCTGTATCAGTTCCACGACTGCCTGCCGGGCAGCGCGATCCGTGAGGTATACGAACAGACGCAGGAGCGCTATGCGCAGCTGCACGAAACGGCGCGGGTGCTGACGTTGGAAGCGATGCGAACGCTCGGCAATGGCATGGGCGAAAGCGGCGCGAAGGGCGCGCTGATTCTGAACGCGTCGCCGTTTGCGCAAAACGGAGAAAACGGCATGCTGCCGCCGTATTCGATCGTTTTCGAACAGGATGCGCCGCGCGATGCGGAAAGAATACCGCTTACCGCGAACGTTTTCGAAAACGACGCCATTCGCATTCGGATCGAACCGGACGGCACGCTTTCGGAGATTTTCGACCGGCATGCGAATCGCTCACTGTTAAAACCCGGAATGCACGGCAATGTGCTGACGCTGTATCCGGATGAACTGACGCACTGGGACATCAACAAGGCTTATCTGACAGAGCCGGGCGAACGCGCCGTGTGCACGGAGCAGACGTTCTATCGGCAGGGAAGCAAACAGATCGTGTTATGCGCGTTTCGCGTCGGCGCGGCATCGACGATCCGGCAGCGCATCGTGTTGGAGGATCAAAGCGCTGCGGTCCGGTTCGAAACGGAGGTCGACTGGCAGGAGGAATACCAAATGCTGCGCGTCGCGTTTCCGACGGACATCGTTTCGGATCATGCATCGTGCGGTATTCAGTTCGGGCATATCGAACGGCCGACGCACCACAATACAAGCTGGGACGAAGCGAAGTTCGAGGTGTGCGCGCATAAGTGGGTCGACATGGCGGACGCTGCGGGCGGGCTTGCGCTGCTGTCGGATTACAAATACGGATATAAGATCTGGGACAATGTACTCGACCTGTGCCTGCTGCGCAGCCAGAACTGCCCCGCGGAACACGGCGATCGCGGGACGCATGCATTCGCATACGCGATCCTGCCGCACAGCGGCGACGCGTGGGAGGGCGGCGTGATCGCGGAAGGGTATCGGATGACCGTTCCGATCATCGCAGAACCGTGGGTTGGCGCGGGCGGCACATCGCGGCATGTGCCGTTTGCCGTGACGGAAGGGACGGCGATTCTTGAAACCGTCAAAAAGGCGGAGGACAGCGACGACCTGCTGCTGCGTCTATACGAAGCGCGCGGCGGGGCAACGGTTTCGCGGCTCAGACTCGTCGGCTATGATGCGGTTGCGCTTTGCAATTTGCTGGAGGAAACGCTTGATGAACCGCTTGAAACGGACGGCGACACGGTCGTACTGCCGTTTCATGCGTTTGAAATCAAAACCGTTCGGATTCGAAAGAAGGGAGAAACAAGATGAAACGTTCGGAAATCAACCGGATCATCCGGGAAACCGAAGCACTTTTGAAGGCGCATCAAATCGAGCTTCCGCCGTTCTTCGGCTGGACGCCGGAGGAATGGACACAAAAAGGACACGAATGCGATGAGATCCGGGACAATGCGCTCGGCTGGGACGTCACGGACTTCGGCGCCGGACAGTTCGCGTCGATCGGATTGACGGCGCTGACCATCCGCAACGGCAACGCTTCAAACCCGAAGCAGTATCCGAAGCCTTATGCGGAGAAGATCCTGATCGCAAAAGAAGGACAGGTCACCCCGCTGCACTTCCATTGGTACAAGATGGAGGACATCATCAATCGCGGCGGCGGCATTCTGAAGATGCAGCTGTTCAACGCGACCGAAAACGAAGAACTCGATCTTGTCAATCCGGTCGAGATCGTTTCGGACGGGGTCAGGATGACGATCCCCGCAGGCGGTTTTCTCGAACTGAAGCCGGGGCAGAGCGTGACCTATACGCAGTACCTGTATCATAAATTCTGGGGCAAAGAGGGGTGCGGCGACGTGATCATAGGTGAAGTTTCGATGTGCAACGACGATAATACGGACAACCGGTTCCTCGACGTGCCGGGCAGATTTCCCGCAATCGACGAGGATGAACCGCCGTATCGCCTGCTGTGCAACGAATATCCGTCGACAAAGGCATGAGCTGCTGGATCGACGCGCACGTACACGCCTTCGGGGAGACGGATTCGCTTGAGATGCTTCAAAGCATCGAACGGCATTTCGGATACGACACGGCGAATTTCCTCAGCGTGGAGGGCATGGGTGACGCGGCGCAGAACGCGCTCGCGATCGGTTGGAAGCTGCTCGACGGGCGCCATTACGCGTTCGGCGGACTGCACCACAGGTTTGCGTACGATTACGCGGAAGAGATGCGAACGCTTTATGCGATCGGGCTCGACGGCATGAAGATGATTGAAAACAAGCCGACGGAGCGAAAGCGTCTCGGGATCGCGCAAAACGACCCGTCGCTCGACGCGATGTATGCCGCAGCGGAGGAGATAGGCATTCCGTTCCTCATTCATGTGAACGATCCGAAGGAGTTCTGGGACAACGCGGCGATCCCGGATTGGGCAAGAAATGCCGGATACTTTTACGGCGCGGACGGCTTTACGGGCTACGAACAGATCCTTTCGGAATCGCTTGCAATGTGCGAAAAGCATCCGAAGCTTCGCGTCTGCTTTGCACATTTTCTGTTTCTTTCGGACGATCACGATCGGCTCAGGCGGATCATGGACGCGCACGAAAACCTGATGCTGGACGTAACGGCGGGAACGGAAATGTATCCGAACTTCTCGCGGAATGTTCCGCTGTGGCGGCGGTTCTTCGCCGATTATGCCGACCGCATCCTGTACGGCACGGACAACTGCGCGCCGATGCGGGGCGAGGACGTGCATATCGCGGAGGTGCTGAATGGGCTTGAACGCGCCTTCTTCGGAAGCGACGGGGCGATCCCGCTTTGGGACGGTACGGTTTTCGGGCTCGGACTTCCGGAAGCCGCGGTGCAAAAGCTGACGCATGACAACTTCCGGCGCTTCGCGGGCGATACGCCGCGAGCGATCGACTGCGCGGCGGCAGCGGCATATCTTGAAAAACGGCTGTCGGATCCGCGCTATCGCCTGACCGAAGCGGAGCGCGCGGTAACGGCAAATATACAAAAAGAGTGCTTGCGAAGGAGCAGTGCTTCCAGTATACTATAAATGGATTCATCATACAGAAAAGGAGCTTTGCTATGGAGAAGCATATCTCGATCAGGGAGATTTCCGAACAGGCGGGGGTTTCCATCGCCACGGTGTCTCGCGTGCTGAACAAGAACGGCCGCTACTCAAAGGAAACGGAGGAGCGGGTTCTGCGTATTGTTGCCGAGAACAACTACCAGCCGAATCTGATCGCCAAAGGACTTCGCGTGCAGAGCATGAAAAACATCGGTATTCTGGTACCGGACATAAACAACGAGTTCTTTACCAAACTGATCTATGAGATCGAACGGCATCTGTTCGCGGCGGGATATGAAACCTTTGTCTGCAATACCGACGAAGACGAAACGATCGAAAAGACGCATGTTGAGATGATGCAGATGCAGCGCGTCTGCGGGCTTGTGTTTATCTCCGGCACCCCGCACGAACTGACCGCACAGATCCCGACCGTGTTTATCGACCGTATTTCGGTCGAACCGGACTCGATCGGGTGCATGATTACGAGTGACAATGTAGCGGGCGGTTATCTTGCGACGAAGGAACTTTTGGAGCAGGGCGCAAGGCGCATCCTGTTTATGACGAGCCAAAAACGCGTCTCGGCATACGAAGAACGTTTTATGGGCTACTGCAAGGCGCTGGAGGAATTCGGACTGCCCGAATCGGAACGCCGCGTCGCCGCGCTTAACAGCCTGCATTACGAGGGCGCAAAGGGAAAAATGAGCGAGCTTCTGGATGCGGGACTGGACATCGACGGCGTGTTCGCCGGATCCGACTGGCTGGCGCTCGGCTGCTACAAGGCGCTTTGCGAACACGGAAAACGGATCCCGGAGGATGTCAGACTTGCGGGATACGACGATATTTCCATCACGTCGTTCAACGCAATTCCGATTACGACCGTGCATCAGAATGTAGACGAAATGGGGCGTATTGCTGCGGAGCGGCTGATCGGCGCAATGGCCGGAAAATCAATGGAAACAAGCACCGTTCGGGTTCCCGTGTATCTTGTCCCGCGCGCATCGACCCGCGGATAAGCCGTTCGACCGTCGGACGGCGGATCATCATCGGAGGAACTATGGATCAGACAGAAGTCATGCTCTGCATGGATATCGGAGGAACCAACTGCCGCATCGGCTTATGCGACAGATCTTTTGCGCTGCACGAAAAGGAGATCGTATCAACGGAGCGCATGACGGAGAACGGGTTTTCGTCTGCGCTTGTGACGCTGCTCAGAACATTTTTGTCGCGTTGCAAAGAAAGGTACTCGGTTCGCGGGATTTCTCTGGGGTTTCCTGCGACGATCGACAAAGCGCGCCGCACCGTTTTGCAGGCGCCGGCGATTCCGGGCGTGGATAATCTTGCGGTATGCGACCTTTTGGAACGTGAATTTCACCTGCCGGTCTGGCTTGAAAAGGACGTCAACCTGCTGTTTCAGTATGATCTGCAGTTTTTGGGACTTCCGAGCGAAGGGCTTCTGATCGGTATTTATTTCGGAACGGGGATCGGCAATGCGATCTTCTTCGACGGCAAGCCGTTTATGGGACGCAACGGCGTTGCGGGAGAGCTCGGACACATCCCACAGCTGGGCAACGAACGGGAGTGCGCTTGCGGAAACGTCGGCTGCCTCGAACCGTTCGGCGGCGGAAAACGGCTCAACGAGCTGTGCAGAAACGTCTTTTCGGAGGACAGTATCCGCACCATTTACCGCGATCATCGCGAGACAGAGCAGGTGCGCGCGCAGATCGACGCGATGGCGATTGCGGTCGCGACCGAGGTGAACATCCTCGATCCGGAGTATGTCGTGCTCGGCGGGGGACTGCTCCAGATGGAAGGGTTCCCGACGGAAACGTTTGAAGAACGCATCCGCAGGTATGTGCGCAAGCCGTATCCGGAACGGAACCTGCGCCTCGTGTATTCAAGGCCCAATCAGGAAAACGGAATCATCGGCGCAGGCATCTACGGATGGGCGCAGATCGACCGGAAGTAACGCGGCGCTCAACGCGAAAGCGCATCCCTGAGCCAGCCGTTCCAAAGATCGATTTGTTCCGGGGAGGCGGCGGGCAGCGCTGCCAGCGGCGTTTGCGAGCCGATGCCGGTCCACTTGCTGTTGCCGATCGTGTGATACGGGAGCAGCTCGATGTTTTGAATACAGGCGTACCGACGGGCAAGCTCCGCGGCAAATGCGATATGCGCCTCGGTATCGTTGAACGTGGGGATGATCGGCAGACGCAGCCATACCTTGCCGCCGCTGCGCTCGATCGTGTCCAGCGTGTTCTGCCAGCGCGCAAAGTCGCCGTCGGTCCATAAACGAAGCGTTTGCGCATCATCTGCTTTGAGGTCGAGCAGAAACAGATCGGTCGCCGGCAGGATCGCAAGAAGCGTCTCCGCCGTTATGCAGCCGTTGGTTTCGATCGCGGTATGGATGCCGGCACCGCGGCACTTTTCGAGCAGCTCAAGAAGAAACGCCGCCTGCAGGGTCGGTTCGCCGCCTGTGAAGGTCACGCCGCCGCCGCTTGCTTCATAATAGGCGCGATCACGAAGGACAATGGAAAGCACCTCGTCGGAGGACATCTCTTTGCCCGCGATTTTCAGCGCGTGTGAGGGGCAGACGTTCAGGCATGCGCCGCATGCGACGCACGCGGAAGAGGACAGCAGATGCATTCCGTTCTCGATGCGGTGTACGCCTTTTTGGCAGACGTTTTGACACGCGCCGCAAAGCACGCAGAGTTTTGGCGCAAGCTCAATCTGTGGGCGCGGCGCAATCGATTCCGGGTTGTGACACCACGGACAATGCAGATTGCAGCCCTTCAGAAAGACCGCGGTGCGAATGCCCGGACCGTCATGATAGGAACAGCGTTGAATGTCAAAAACGATCCCCATCGGAACCCTCCTGCAACGGTTTTTCCCATTATAGCAAAGTTTATCGACCGTGTCCATATCACGGAAAAGAGGCGCATATGACTTTCTATCAATATCTCAAAGCGTTCACGAAAACATACAAGACACATGAAAACGACGACGTATCGCTTCGCGAAGCGTATTGCATTCAGGTGCAGAGCCGCTACGCTTTTTTGCCGATGCAAAACGGAGAACAGCTTGCGGGGCGCATGCGCGTCCTGCCTGTAGGCTTCTCCAACGAACCGCTGCTCGGCAGAAGCGTAAGCTGGTTTTACGACGTTCCGCGCGCTTTGCAGGCGCTGGAAGCGGACGGCGCAACAGAAGCGGAGATCGCGGAAGCAAAGGAAATGCTTGCGTTCTGGGAAACGCAGGAAACGCGCAAAAACCTGCGCGCCGCGTATCCGGAGGACGTCGCTGAAGCGCTGCCCGAGGACATCTATTGGGAGCACAGCGAGGTCGCGTTTCCGCTGTACCGCGTGGTCGGCGCGTATATGGATTATGAGAAGCTGATGCAGCTCGGTATCGGCGGTTTGAAAGCCGAGGTCGAAGCATGCCGCGCGCGTATGCCGCAGGAATGCGACGGTTTCTATCGCGGGTGTCTGATCGCTCTGGACGCGCTCTCTGATGTTGCCCGGCGCTATGCGGAAAACGCGCGGACACTGAAAAACGAGACGCTTGCCGACGCGCTGGAACGGATCGCGACGGATCGCCCGGAAACGTTTCTCGAGGCAATCCAGCTTGCATGGCTGTACAGCCTGATTTCCGGCGTTCTGAACTACGGACGTATGGACGATTATCTCGGCGGCTTCCTTGCGCGCGATCTCGACGAAAAGAGGATCGAAGAGGAACAGGCTCTGGACATTCTCTGCTGTCTGTGGCGGCTCATCGACGAGCGCAAGACCGTGTTCCACGGGCGCGTCATCATCGGCGGACGGGGACGAAAGAACGAAGCGGATGCGGATCGGTTTGCGATGCTTGCGATGGAAGCATCGCGCATCGTGGCGGAGGCGGAGCCGCAGCTTTCCCTGCGCTTCTATGAGGGGCAGGATCCCGCGCTGATGCAGAAGGCGCTCGACGTGATCGGCGAGGGCAAGGTCTACCCGATGCTCTACAACGACGACGTTAACATCCCCTCCGTGGAAAAAGCGTTCTGCGTTCCCTATGCGGAAGCAGAGGAGTATTGCTTCTTCGGCTGCGGTGAATACGTGATCAATCACAAGAGCATCGGATCGCCGAACGGCATCATCAACCTTTTGAAAGCACTGGAAGTCACGCTCTTTAATGGAACCGACATGCTGTACGGGAAACCCTGCGGACTGAAAAAAGGAGATTTCAAGTCGTTTGAAACGTTCGAGGACTTCTACGCCGCCTACCGCGAACAGCTTGCATACTATATCGGAATCTTAGCGAGGCAGGAACGGCAGGAGTACGCGTACTGCGCGGAGGTCGGCTCGTTCCTGTTCATCTCCATGCTGATGGACGATTGCCTTGCGCGCGGCAAGTCGCTCCTGAACGGCGGGGTCAAGTATCTCGGCGGAACGCTGGAAACCTACGGAAACATCAATACGGCGAACAGCCTGTATGCAATCAAAACGCTTGTGTTCGAGCAGCGGCAAATCGAAAAGCAAACGCTTCTGGATGCGCTTCGCGCGAATTTTGAGGGCTATGAAGCGGAGCGCGAGCTGCTGCTGAACGCCGAAAAATACGGCAACGATCAGGACGGCGTGGATGCGCTTGCGGTCGAGCTGCACGAATATGTCTGCAACACGGTACGCAATCAGAAGGTGGGACTGCATTCGTATATGGTCGTCATCATCAACAATGAGGCAAACACGGTGCTCGGACGCTTCACCGGTGCGTCTGCGGACGGACGCAAAGCGCGCGAGCCGATGGCGAACGCGAACAATCCGGCGGGAGGCACCGACCGAAACGGTGTAACCGCCATGCTGAACTCACTCGTGAAGCTGAAAACCGATATCCACGCCGGGGCGGTACAGAACATGACGTTTTCGCCTGAGCTGTTCAATGAGAACCGCCCGATCCTGGAAGCGCTCTTAAAAACATATTTCCGTAACGGAGGACAGCAGTGCATGATCAACGTGCTGCGGCGCGGCGATTTAGAGGACGCGATCGCACATCCGGAACGGCACCAAAGCCTTTTGGTGCGCGTAGGCGGGTTCTCCGCACGGTTTGTGACGCTGTCGCCGGACGTGCAGCGCGAGATCGCTTCACGCACCCTATATTGAGGAGAAACTATGATTGATCGAAGTGATTATCCGCGCCCGCAGCTTCGGCGGGACGCATGGACGAGCCTGAATGGAGAATGGGACTTTGCGTTCGACGACGCCGATACGGGACTGCATGAAGGATGGCAGAACGGCTTTTTGCCGACGCACCGTATCCGCGTGCCGTTTTCGTATGAAACGAAAGCGAGCGGCGTCGGCGATACGTCCGCGCATCGGACCGTCTGGTATCAGAAACGCCTCGAAACGGACGATATTATGCCGAATGAAACGATGCTCGTGCATTTCGAAGGCTGTGACTACCGCACCGACGTTTATGCAAACGGGGTTCTGCTTTGTTCGCATATCGGCGGCTATGAGCGGTTCTCGGTCGATCTGGCGCCGGTATTGCCGACGGAAGCTGTGCTGCTGGTTCTGCGTGTCACAGACTCGCTTTCCGAAGAACAGCCGCGCGGGAAGCAGCGCTTTAAGCCCGAAAGCTGGGGCTGCTGGTATGTGCAGACGACCGGAATCTGGAAAACGGTCTGGGCGGAGCGCGTGCGCAGAGAGCATATCGACGCGCTGCATGTGAATCCTGACCCCGCGCATGGCATGGTTGCCGTGTCCGCCGCTTCATCCCGCATGGATTGCTTTTCGGATCGCACCCTGCGCGTAACCGTATTTGACGGAGAAAAGCCGATCGCGACGATCACGGATCAAAGCGGCGATAAGGGGCGCTGGCTATGCGAAGCAGCGATCCCCTCACCGCATCTCTGGTCGCCGGAGGATCCGCATCTTTATGACGTCAAGATCGAGCTGCTTTTCGGCGAAACGGTGCTCGACACGGTCTGGTCATATTTCGGATTCCGCACCGTTTCGTGGGATCGGAACGGGCTTTATCTGAACGGCAGACGCACCTTCCTGCGGCTCGTGCTCGATCAGGGGTACTGGCCGGAATCGGGACTGACGCCGCCGGACCTTGCGGCGCTCGAAACCGATCTCGACGCGGTCGTGCGCTACGGCTACAACGGTGTCAGAAAGCATCAGAAGATCGAGGACGAACGGTTCCTGTATCTGTGCGACGTGCGCGGGATACTGGTCTTTTCCGAAATGGCGGCGGCATATTCGTATTCGGAAGCGGTGGCACGCGCATTCCTTTCGGAGTGGGGGACGATCGTGGAGCAGAACAAGCAGCATCCGTGCATCGTTGCATGGGTGCCGTTCAACGAGTCGTGGGGCGTCGGAAGCATTGCGAACGACAAGGCACAGCAAGCGTTTATCGAGCAGGCGTACCGTTTGACAAAGTCGCTCGATCCGACGCGTCCGGTGATCTCCAACGACGGATGGGAGCATACCGTATCCGACCTTGTAACGATTCATGACTATCGCGAAACCGGAGAGGAGCTGCTTGCCTTGCACGGCGACGGGGACGTGGCGGTCCTTCGCGGCGAACGAAGCTATTCCTGGTACGGACAAAAGCTGTTTGCAAACGGGTACGGCTACAACGGTCAGCCGCTGCTTTTGAGCGAGTACGGCGGGATCGCGTTCCGCACCGAAGAAGGATGGGGATACGGCGAACAGGTTGCGGACGAGCAGGCGTTTTTGCGGCGCTTCCTTTCGCAAAATGACGCGATAAAAGCCATGCCGCAGTTTTCCGGGTTTTGCTACACCCAGCTCACGGACGTGGAACAGGAAAAAAACGGTCTGCTGACCGCAGACCGCAAGGATAAGCTGAGCGAGGCGGGCATCGAAGCCGTCCGCAATTCCAACCGCTCATTTAATTAAGATCCAGAATCACACCGGCATAGGGCGCAAGCTCCGTGCCGGTTTCGTTTACCGTGACGTTCCCGACAGCGCACAGCATCGTGCCCGTTGCGGCATAGGTTTCGGCATGATCGGAAAGATTGACCAGCACAAGCCGGTTCGTGTTTGCATCGAAGCGGCGGCAGGCAAAGATGCCGGTGCCGCTGTACAGGTATTCGGTGTCGAGCGTGTTCGGCACATATGCGCGTTTGTCCGCAATCAGTTCTTTGAAAAAC
>CAJOKM010000002.1 GCA_905235205.1 uncultured Clostridia bacterium
CAGAACGCAAGGATCTCCTCCGTGGCATCGGGCACGGAAAAGTCGATGACTACGTCCGCGTCGACGTTGATTTCAGCGGCAGAACGAAAAACCGGAACCGGCATCGATGTTTCGCAGAACGGATCGACGCCGCCGACCGCCTCCATGCCGCAGGAAGCGGTGGAGAGCGCGTTTAAGAGCGCCTTCCCCATTTGTCCGCCGATACCGTTGATCAAGACTCGAATGGGGTTCATGTTACAGCATTCCGTTCTCACGCAGAGTCGTTTCCATGAGTTCATAGTGCTCGAGCGACGGCTTGACAAGCGGCAGCCGCACTTCCGGATCGCACAGCTTCAAAAGTCCCATCATGGTCTTGATCGGAATCGGATTCACCTCGCAGAACGCCGCCTGCTGTAAGGGAAGCAGCGCAAGCTGCAGGCGTTTGGCTTCGTTGACGTCCCCGTCAAAGAACGCCTGACACATCAGATGCATGACTTCCGGAATGATGTTCGCAACCGTCGAAATCACGCCCTTTCCGCCGACGGAGAGGATCGGAACGACCTGGTCGTCGTTTCCGGAGTACAGATCGCATTCGGGGCAAAGCGCCGCGAGCTTAACGATCTGCTCAATGTTGCCGCTTGCTTCCTTGATGCCGACGATGTTCTCGCAGGATTTGACAAGCTTGTTGACCGTTTCCGGAAGAAGATTCAGGCCTGTGCGGGACGGCACGTTGTACAGAATGATCGGAAGACGCACCTGTTCGGCGATCGAACTGTAATGCGCAAGCAGTCCCTCCTGCGTCGTCTTGTTATAGAACGGCGTAACGATCAACAGTCCGTCCGCGCCGACCGCTTCGGCAAAACGGCTTTTTTGAATCGCGTCTTCCGTGTTGTTGCTTCCCGTTCCGACGATGACAGGGATTCGGTTGGACACGCGTTCCACGACAAACCGGATCACCTCTTCGCGCTCGTCCTGCGTCAGCGTCGCCGCTTCGCCGGTCGTGCCGAGCGCAACGATCGCGTCGGACCCGGATGCGATCTGCAGTTCGATCAAACGGGTCAGCGCCGTATAGTCGATGGTTCCGTTATGAAACGGTGTGATGAGAGCGACAGCGGAACCGGTAAAAATGCTCATGCTTCTTTCCTCCCTAACAGTTTTTCAAGGATCTGCACCGCGTTCGTTGCGGCGCCTTTGCGGATGTTGTCCGCAACGCACCAGAAGTTCAGTCCGTTGTCGACCGAAACGTCCCGGCGAATGCGTCCGACGTAGACGGAATCCGTTCCTGCGGCGTCGATCGGCATCGGATACACGTTGTTCTTCGGATCGTCGGAAACGATGAGTCCCTCCGTCCTGCGGAAGCATTCAAAGACGTCATCGAGTTCAAACGGACGCTCCGTTTCGACATTGATGCTTTCACTGTGTCCGTGATAAACCGGCACGCGTACGCACGTCGCCGTCACGCGAAGATCGGGCCGGTTCAGAATCTTTCTCGACTCGTCGATCATTTTCTGTTCTTCCTTGGTATAACCGGAATCTAAGAACACATCGATGTGTGGAATGCAGTTCCCGGCGATCGGATGCGGAAACTTTTTCGGTAGCGCGCCGCACAGACCGTCTTCGAGATCCTGATACCCCTTTTGCCCTGCGCCGGATACGGCCTGATACGTTGAATAGATCACGCGTTTCAGTCCGAACGCGTCGTCAAGCGCTTTTAACGGCAGCATTGCCTGAATCGTGGAGCAGTTCGGATTGGCGACGATCCCGCGCGGTATAGACAGAAGCGCTTCGGGATTCACCTCCGGAACGACGAGCGGAACAGCGGGATCCATGCGCCAGAAGCTGGAGTTGTCGATGACAATCGCGCCGGACGCGGCAGCAAGCGGCGCAAACCGTTCGCTGATTGCGCCGCCCGCGGAGAACAGCGCATACATAAACCCCTGGTTTTCAAACGCCCGTTCGGTCAGCTCGGTAACGACATGATTTTTGCCGAAAAAAGGCAAAGTATCTCCCGCGCTTCGCGCGGATGCAAACAGCGTATACTCCGCGTCGATGCCGCGCTCCTCGAGCACTTTTAAAAACATTCTTCCGACCATTCCGGTCGCGCCGACAACGGCAATTTTCGGTCTAAACACAAGCGGCAATCCTCCCGCATTTTCTTGTATAAAGTATACCATTTTCCGTGATTCTTGTCAATTCGGGATCCAATCGCCCGGCACAATCTGCCCCGCACGAAACGCGTACGCAATCCCTTCCGCAAGATACGGCATGGCGTTCTTTGCCTGGGTCAGCGTGTTTGCATTGTGGCCGACTTCTACGAGGATCGAATTCGGCGCAATGTGCTGGTTATAGCGTCCCGTTTTGACACGGACCGGACGGACAAGGTTTTTGTCGATCGATTTCAGGTGCTCGGTTATCCGTTGGGCCAACGCATAGTTCGTTTCAAAGAACGGTTTATCCGCATACTTGACGCCCTCGCCGATCACAAACATCAGCCGCGCGCACTCCGTGCCGTTGATCGCGGCAAAGTCCTTCGGACCCGTTTCCGTCTCGTATGCGTCACGATGCAGATCGATAAACAGTACGATCGACGGATACGTCTCATGTGCTTTCTGCACCGTCAAAAGACTCCGGTCGTATGCGTCGGCAAGCTTCGGCGGCTCGTGATCCGTCGTATCGTGCAGCACGCAGAATCCGTACTCTGTTTCAAGGATCTCTTTCAGTTTTTCTCCGACTGCTATGACATTCTTTTCGGGATCGTTTGTCCGCCACTTTGAGGTCTCTTTGTACGTCTCCTCCGGCGTTTGAAAATAAGCTTCGGTGGTGTGCGTGTGATAGATCAGGATTGTCGGCTTGTCCGATCGCAGCGTTTGAACAGGCGCGAACCGTGTGCAGGTTGCGTGAACATCCGTTGTTTGTGCCTGTACGTGTTCTTCGGTCAAATCCGGAACAGCTTCCGTTCTGTTCATCGCTTCCGCAACCGCGGCTTTGCCGACAAACAGCGCGATCGGCAGCACAATCAGCCAGGCAAGCAGCAAACACGCCCACGCCGCTTTGGACGGCGAGGACGGTGTTCTGTGATTGGAATGGGTTTTTCGATACGCTTTCATACTGCACCTCCGTTACACGGTATGCAGCGGTATCGGTATTTATCTCAATACTTTTTCAAGCGTCGGATAGTTGTCACCGAACAGCATCAGATTGACCGCGTCGGACAGCACGCGCGAGGCATCCTTGACCATGGCGTCGATATCCTTGGGCGTAACGATCAGTTCCTTCGTCCTGGGGTCTGCGCCGCAATCGCATCCGTTCGATGCGAGGATCGTTTCCGCGCTCACGACGAGCGGAACGCCGAGCGCGATCACCGGGACCCCGAGCGATTCGCGCGAGAGCGTCTTTCGGAAGTTCCCGACGCCCGCGCCCGGCGCGAGCCCGCTGTCGTTGCATTGGATGAAGCGACCGAGATGCTCCGTCCGGCTTGCGGCAAGCGAGTCGATCAGGATAACAAGCTCCGGCTGTATCTTTTGCGTCAGGGCGGAGACCACTTCCGCCGTTTCCATGCCGGTTACGCCGAGCACGTTCGCGCAAAACGACGCAACGACCGGCGTGCCGTTTGGCAGCAGCTCTTTCATATGCAGATGCACATGCCTTGTAACAAGCACATACTCCGCCGTCTTGGTTCCGAGCGCATCCGCGGTGATGTACCTGTTGCCGAGTCCGATCACAAGCGCGCTTCGGACGTCCGGCGCCATCTCATGAAGTTCTGCCGCAAGCGAACGCGCGATCAGGGAACGCGCCTTTTGATCCATAAACGCCCCGGCCGGAGACACGATCGAAACATACCTTCCAATCGGCTTATCCAGCTGTTCGGACGCGGCTTTGGTGAGAACGTCGATCCGCGTGATTTCAAGACCGCCTTTGTATTCCGTTTCTTCCGCGATCCCTGGGATGTTCTCCGCGTCCATGCGCGATTCCTTTGCAAGATCCGTTCGCATACTGTCTCCTTTGCATAGTAAAAAACTCGGCAAAAGCCGAGCTTATTGTGTGCAGGTTCTCAGAGCATAATGCAGATCATGCCGTTGCAGCCGTCGTTGACGATACGCTGGATCGCGCCCTGCAGTTTCAGCTGTACCTGTTCGTTCATGCCGCCGGTCTTTCCCTGCATGCTTTCACGGATGATATCCAGGAGGGATTTTCCGAACAGATTTGTGTTCAGATACTCGTTCGGATCGCTGTTCTCCGCGTCGGTCAGATACTGCAGAAAGTCCCTGCTCTGCTGCTCCGTTCCGATCAGCGGTTCCACGTCGCTGTCCACGTCGACGCGAATGAGGTGCAGACCGCTCGCCTTTGCGTGCAGCCGTACGCCGTATTTCGAACCGCTGTGAAACAGTTCGGGCTCGGAGATCGAAAGCTGATCGGGATCCGGCTCCACAATGCCGTACCCGGTCCGGGTCGCTTTTTCAAGCGCATCGGACAGACGATCATACGCTTTTTTCGCTTTTACAAAGTCGTTGACGGCTGACATCAGCTCGTAATCGTTTCGGATATCCGTACCGCACGCGTCGCTCAGCACGGAGTAGAACACCCCCTCCTGCGGCGTCAGCCGGATCGTCGCTTTGCCGCTTCCGAGATCGAGCGCGCTGATCTCGGCGGACCGGAACGGTTCAAGGCTGAAAAACGCGTCGGCAACCTTTTGCGCGTCGCGTACGGAACGGACGTCTTTTGCGCAGGCGGAGAGCGTCCTGATCATTTGCGCAAGCACCGGATGCTCGGACGGAAGCGCGCGCAAAAACGACGGCGCGTCGAGCTCGATCATTTTCAGCGGGAACGCATACAGAATCTCCGTTAACAGCGCAGTCAGCGTCTTTTCGGACAGGTGTAAAAGATCCACGATCATCGGCGCAACGCCGTAGCGTTCCGCAATCTCATCCGCCGTTTTCTGCGCGAGATCGCCGTTCGGCTGTGCGGAGTTCAGAAGCACGACGTAGGGCTTTCCGGTTTCCAGAACAGCCTGCATGCACTTATCCTCCGCATCCGGATACGCTTCCCGCTCGAGATCCGTGATCGTTCCGTCCGTGAAGACGACGATCCCGACGGTTGCGTGATCCTCGATCACTTTGCGCGTACCGATCTCGGCCGCCTGTTCAAACGGGATGTCCTCGTCAAACCAGGGCGTCGTGACCATCCGGACCGCGCCGTCCTCCTCCGAACCGATTGCGCCCGGTACCATGAATCCGACGCAGTCGACAAGCCGCATCCGTGCCGTCATGTTCTCATCGAGACGGACCTGTACGGCTTCGTTCGGAATAAACTTCGGCTGCGTCGTCATGATGCTTTTGCCGGTTCCGCTTTGCGGAAGCTCGTCGACAAGCCGCGATTTCTGGAACTCGTTTTCGATGTTCGGAATCATCAGAAGCTCGGCGAACCGTTTGATAAACGTGGATTTTCCCGTTCGCACCGGTCCGATCACGCCGAGATAGATATCCCCCTGCGTCCGTTCAAGCATATCCCGATAAAGAGCCGTCCTATCCATAGAAACCTCCCGATTTTCCTTTTGGTTCACCTTATGCGCCGCTCGTATTCCCTATTCTTTTTTCCGAATGTATGGACAAATCCCCATGAACCGTGTAAGATGAAACCATGAATAAGATTAAACGTTTCGCGGCGTATTATAAGCCGCATTTAGGACTGTTTCTCCTCGATGTCGGCTGCGCGCTGTTCGTTGCCGCCGTCGACGTGGCGTTCCCGCTTTTGACCAACTACATCATGAAGCAGATCTTTCCGCAGTTCGATCTGCCGGGCGGCGCGCCACAGCTGATACCGGTCTTTATCGTTCTGCTTGCGGCTATTTTTGTCTCATACCTGATCCGCGCTGTGATGCAGTATATCGTCAATTACTGGGGACATCTTCTGGGCGTTCGGATCGAGTACGATATGCGACGCGATATTTTTTCGCATATCCAGACCCTTCCGTTCAGTTTCTACGATAAGATCCGAACCGGAAAACTGCTTTCCCGCGCGACAACGGATCTGTTCGAGATCTCCGAGCTTGCGCATCACGGGCCCGAGGATCTTCTGATCTCCACCATGACTATCCTCGGCGCGTTCATCGCCATGTTCCTGCTCGAATGGCGGATCGCGCTTGCCATGTTTCTTCTGATGCCTGCCTGTATGCTGTTCGTCATGAAATCCCGGTATCACATGAAATCGACCAGCAAATCCGTCAAAGAGCATATGGCGAACATCAACGCCGGCATCGAATCCTCGATCTCCGGCGCGCGCGTCGCAAAAGCCTTTGCAAACGAACAGTATGAAGTGGCGAAGTTTGAAGTCGGCAACCATGAATTCCTGCACGCGAAGGACCGGTTTTATAAAACCATGGCGGTCTTCAACAGCGGAACCGATTTCTTTATCGCGATGTTCAACGTCATCGTTCTCGCTGTCGGCGGCGTTTTGATCATCCGTAAAACCGGGTTCAGTTCACTGACGTTCATTACGTTCATGCTTTACGTTTCCGCGTTTACATCGCCTCTGAAGCGGTTTGCGTCGTTCTTTGAGCAGTACATGATGGGAATGGCGGGCTTTTCACGCTTCCTTGAGATCATGGACACGAAGAGCGACATCGTCGACCGTCCCGATGCAATCGAGGTTCACGATCTGAAGGGAAAGATCGAGTTTCGCGACGTAAGCTTTTCGTATGACAACGGGCAGTCCGTTCTGTCGCACGTGAATCTCACCGTTGACCCCGGGAAAACGCTCGCGCTGGTCGGTCCGTCCGGCGGCGGCAAAACGACGATGTGTCATCTTCTGATGCGCTTCTATGACGTAAAGGAAGGCGCTATCCTTGTCGACGGGATCGACGTGCGCGATTACACGCAGGAATCGCTTCGCCGCGGCATCGGCATCGTGCAGCAGGACGTGTTTCTCTTTGCAGGCTCCATTCTGGACAACATCCGCTACGGCCGTCTTGACGCGACCGACGAAGAGGTCGTGCAGGCGGCGATCCGCGCGCATATCCATGAGGAAATCATGCAATTCCCCGATCAGTACCAGACCGAGGTCGGCGAACGCGGCGTGAAGCTGTCCGGCGGGCAAAAACAGCGCATATCGATTGCGCGTCTCTTTTTGAAGAATCCGCCGATCCTGATTCTGGACGAAGCGACCTCCGCGCTCGATACCGTGACCGAGTACGACATTCAAAAGAGCTTTGACGCGCTTACCGAAGGCCGCACGACCCTGATCATTGCGCACCGCCTTTCCACAGTACGCAACGCCGATGAGATCGTCGTGATCGACGAACAGGGTATCCGCGAGCGCGGCACGCATGACGCGCTTTTACAGCAGAACGGTTTGTACGCGAACTTCTATCAGGCAACGCTGACCGATTGATTCCGATTTTCAATCGATATTTATTGTTATTCGATAATTTTATATTGACAAACAGGGGATTTGTGGTAGAATATGGGAAAAAGGAGGTTCGTATGAAACGCTTTTCCCTGTTTCTTTCGTATGCATTCTGCTATGTCGGACTGCTTGTGATCCTGTTCTTTGCGGCAGCGTTGCCGTCGTTTCAGCCGTTGACGCTTGCAAGCGTGCCCCATGCCGAACGGTATGCCGTCGCGACGTATATTCTCTGTTATCTGATCCTTGCGCTCGTTCTGTTGGCGGACATCTGCCTGCTCTTTCTTTTGCACCACGTTCTGCGCGGAACGATCTTTACAAAGAACAGCGTACAGCTTTTGCGCATCATTTCCTGGGCGTCGATCCTGACCGGATTCCTTGCCTGCCCTCTGTTCTTTATCTTCTCGCGCGAAGCGCTGTTTATCGCGTTTGTCGCGCTGTTCTTAGGCGTCGTGCTTCGGGTTGTCAAGCAGGTCATTGAAAAAGCGACGGCGCTCAAGGAAGAAAACGACGCGACGATATGAGGTAGCGATATGATTACCGTAAATCTTGACGTTATGATGGCAAAGCGGAAGATGTCGCTGAATACACTGTCCGAGAAAGTCGGCATTACCGTCGCAAACCTCTCCATTCTCAAAAACAACAAAGCAAAAGCCGTCCGTTTCTCCACGCTTGACGCGATCTGCAAAGCGCTGGACTGCGACGTGCAGGATATTCTGAACTACGAAAAAGAAGCGTAACGCTTCGGAAAGGATTCGTATGGAAACCAAAACTCTATCAAATCCGTCACTCGGGTCGGATCGGAACAGGATCTCATCCTTCGTTCGTGCGATTCTGACGCTTGTGACAGCCTATATGCTGACCTCAATTCTGTTCCGGATGCTCAGCGACCGGCGCTATTCGCTTGCTCTTATGATCGCCGTGTCCGCGCTGTTCCTTCTGACGCTCGTGTTTGCGTTGATTCACGGCGCGAGGCTTCGTGTGTCATCCGTGATTGCGCTTTTGCCCGGATGGAGCGCGGGCGCGTTTGCATGGCTCAACGGCGAACAGTTCTTTTCGCAGTATCTGTATCTGCATGTACTCGTTTTGTCCTATACGTTCTTTACGCTCTCCCTGTTCGGAAACGAAAACAGAACGCTTTCGGGCGGACCGTTTTTGTTTGACGCGATCAAAGCGACGTTCGTTTATCCGTTCCTGTCGTTCGTTTCGATCTTCCTCTCTCTCTTTCAGTGGAAACGCAGTGCAAAGCGTTCCGGACGCGTCGTTCTGTTTACACTGATCGGCATTGCGGCTGCACTGCTTCTCGGGATCGCCGCGATTGCGCTTCTGTCGTTTGATCCGAGGTTTGCGGAGCTGGTTCGGATCGATTGGGACTGGGATCAGCTTCCGGAGACGATCGCAAAGGCGATCCTATGCGTTCCGCTTGCAGCGCTTCTGTTCGGAGCCTTTACCTCTTCCGAGCAAAAGAAGCTTCCGAACATGTCCACGCCCGAGACCGCCGCGAAAATCGGTACTCGCATGAAAAACGTTCACCCGGTCATTTTCCTGATCCCGACAGGCGTGCTCCTGGTCATTTACGGATTGTTCTTCTTCACGCAATGGGATGTGTACATGAGCGCGTTCTCCGGCGTTCTGCCTTCCTCCTACACAGCGGCGGAATATGCGCGCAGCGGATTTTTCGAACTGTGCGCCGTTGCGGCGATCAACGCGCTGCTCGGCATCGTTATGACGCTGTTTATGAACGAATCCTCCCGCGCCGCCGGGATCCTCAAGCGAATTGCAAACACGCTGCTCGCGCTCGCTACGCTGATCCTGATCGCGACTGCGCTGTCCAAGATGGTCCTCTACATTCGCAGGTTCGACCTGACCGTTCTGCGGCTTCTCACATCGGTGATTCTCCTTCTCATCGGGATCGGATTCCTTGTTTCCGTGCTTTCGCAGTGGATCAGGAAGATCAAAACGGCGCCTGTGCTGATCGTAATCGTTGCCGCGCTGCTCCTTGCCGCGCCGTTTCTGAACGTAAACGGACGGATCGCGCAGTACAACGTCGATGCGTATCTTGCGCGCGCGGAACAGAACATGCCTGATAATAAAATCGATATCTATTATCTCGATTATGACCTCGGGGATGCCGCGATCCCGGAAATGCTTCGTCTCTATCAGTCGGGCGCTTTTCAGCAGGAAAAGGAAAGGAAACTGCTTGAACTGCTTTCAGCGGATTACACGAGGCTGAGCGGGTATAAACCGCTTGACCACTCGCTGCAAAGCAAAAAAGCGCTGGACGCGCTGGAATCGATCAAAGATGATCTGAATTGAAAGAAGCGGGAGGTTTTCCTCCCGTTTCGTTTATACTTTGGTTTCGTCCAGCTCGATCACAATGCGCTTACGGTTTGGGATCAGCTTTCTGAGTTTAACGCCTGCGGCAATGAACAGGCGCTTGGACGCGCGGTTCATCGGCGTATCGACGTACTTGTCGGACAGATACACGACCTCTCGAATCCCGCTCTGGATGATCGCTTTTGCACACTCATTGCACGGAAACAGCGCCACGTAGATGCGGCAGCCGTTTAAGGACGCGCCCGCGTTATTGAGGATCGCGTTCAATTCCGCATGGCAGACATACGGATACTTGGTATCGTACGGTTCACCGTCGCGGTCCCAGGGAAACTCGTCGTCGCTGCAGCCGACCGGAAAGCCGTTGTAGCCGACCGACATGATCTTATTGCGGTCATTGACAATGCAGGCGCCGACCTGCGTGCTCGGGTCCTTGCTGCGATACGAAGACAGCAGCGCAATCCCCATAAAGTATTCGTCCCAGGACAGGTAATCGGTTCGTTTGTTCATACGTTTGCCCTCCCGTTAAACAGTCTCGATCTCTTGAGGTTCTTCCAGCGGAAGCGCCGGCAGCTCCGAAAGGTTGTGTAATCCGAACTTATGCAAAAACGTATCGGTCGTCGCGTACAGCATGGGCTTTCCGATCACGTCCTTTCTGCCGACGGCACAGATCAGTCCGAGCTTTTGCAGCTGTCCCACCGCATACTCACAGCGCACGCCGCGGACCGTTTCGATCTCGGCGCGCGTCACCGGCTGCTTATACGCAACGACCGCGAGCGTTTCCAGAAGCGATTGCGACACCGTTTTTTGTTGCTCCGGCTGCAGCAGCGATTCAACATACGCGACATACGCGCGATTGGACACAAGCTGAACGGTATCGTCCGTCGTAAGCAGGCAGATCCCGCGTTCCTCGTCGCGGTACGCCGTTTCCATCTCATACAGAAGGGTTTTGGTCGACGCTTCGTCCTGTTCCAGTACGCGTGCGATCTCAGTGATCAGCACCGGTTCGCCCGCAACGAACAGCAGACATTCCACGATCGACTCCAGTTTTCGATCCATCAGTCCTCCACCTCATCCATGTATACCGTTTCCCGATCGTTGTCGGAAAGATTCTTTGCGCGAATGTAGATCGGCGCGAAGGTAGCGCCCTGTGTAATACGCACTTCTCCGCGCGCCAAAAGCTCTAAAAGCGCCATAAACGTCACGATGCGCTCCATACGCGAGCTCGTTTCGGTAAACAGCTCGTCAAACCGCACACGTCCGCCGGTCAGTCTTGTACGCAATACGACAACGCGGTCGCGAACCGTATAGGTATCGGGGCGCACATTGTGCAGGGATTCGTCCTTCTGCTCGTCCGGTTCCTCTTCGCGGTTCAGAATCGACAGAAACGCCGCGTACAGACTATCGAGCGTCGCGTTGCTGATATCGACCTTCTGCGGCGGCAGGATCACATCCTCCGGAAGCCGCGTAAACGCTTTCTTTGCTTCCTCAAACCGCGCATGCAGGTCTTCGCCGGCCGTTTTGAACGCTTTATATTCCCGCAGTTGTCTCAACAGCTGTTCCTGCGGGTCCTCCTCGTCCTCTGTTTCGACCGGCGGACGCGGCAGAAGGCTCCTTGACTTGATCAGAAGAAGCTGAGCCGCAACCGTCAGAAACGAGCTTGCGCGGTCCATATCGAGTTCACTTAGATCGTCCATCAGCGCAAGATACTGCGACGTAATCTCCGAAACGAAGATGTCCTCGATATTCAGCTCCGCCTTTTCGATCAGGTGCAGCAGCAGGTCAAGCGGACCTTCAAATTGCGACAACGATACGCGGTATTCTTCCATATCAGACCAGCAGCAGGACAAGCTGCGAAAGCTTCAGAAGGATCCAGTTGATAACATACGAGACCGGATTCAGCCACATAATTAAAAACATAAATCCGATCAAAAGATAGACGCCGTATCTGCGAAGAAACAGGAACACCTTCATGGGCAGGCGCCTGGCAAACAGCAATTCGAAGATATGGTATCCGTCCAGCGGATAGATCGGAAGCAGATTGAACAGGAACAGCGTCACATTGAGGGAAATCCCGTAAATCAGGATGTTCCATAAAACATCGCTTGAAAGCCAGGAATAGGTATAGTGGAACTGCATCCACGAAAAGAGAATAAACAGCGCGCTGAACACAAGTACAAGCACAAGGTTCATAAACACGCCGGCAAGCGATACGATCGCTTCGCCTCTTTTATAATTGCGATAATTGCGCGAATTGACCGGAACGGGTTTCGCATATCCGAACCCGGCCAACAGGATCATAAGCGTTCCGATCGGATCGAGATGCGCAAACGGATTTAAGGTCATCCTCCCGAGATTGCGGGCCGTATCGTCACCGCATTTGTGCGCGGCAAAAGCATGTCCCCACTCATGCAGCGTTAAACTCAGGAGCATGACCGGAATCATGCAGGCCAGAAGCTTCAGCGTTCCGACCGGATCGGTAAATAAAGATCTGAGATTCCAAATAATCATAGATGTATTATAAACGAAAACACGGGGCATTGCAAGAGCAATTCCCCGCAGGAAGATGGAATCGGTTTGAACGTTCAGTCGCTCAAAAAGCCTTGAAGCACGCGCATCAGAACGGATCGGAAATCCGAAGAAACGATCGCGCGATCGGGATACAGCGCAAGCTGTGAAAGTACAGACCCGTCCTTTGCATAGAACGTTGCCATGCCGACCGAAAACTCCGGATCGAGCGGCGGAACGAGCGCGTCCGGGAGATCAAACTGTACGTCCGGTTCGCCGTCGCTCTTCTTCAGAAGCAGCGTTACGGATTCCTTTGCAAACAGATCGACCGTCTCCCCGTCCGTACCGGCAACAGGCCATTGCGATATGACAGGCTCGCCGGGCTCTGCAAGCGTGACCGTTTTATAGTTTGCAAACGCTTCTTCGAGAAGTTTTGACGCCGTATCCGATCTGCTTTTGCTGTTCGGCGCGCCGAGGATCGCGCACAAAAAGGTCGTGTCGCCGCGTTTACAGGCAAACAGTCCGCAGTATCCGTCCGTCTTCGAGCTGCCGGTGAACAGTCCGACACAGCCGGACAGCGTCGAAAGCAGTTTGTTTGCGCTTGCGAGCTCCGTTTCGCGCCCGTCTGCATGATGCAGGATCGCATACTTTTCCGCGCAATACGATCGGAAGGTTTCGCTGTTCATGGCACATTCGGAAAGCAGGATCAGTTCCCTGCACGAGAACGTATCCTCCGTTCCGAGACACCCGGACAGCGTTTTCTCAATGCCGAGTTTATGCAGCATCAGCGTAATGTTCTGCAAGAACACCTCTTCCGAGCCGAACGCATGTTCCATCAGCGCCCAGATCGCGTCACCGGCGGAGATCATGACCGCGGCTCGAATCAGTTCCGTTGCCGGGATCGTCTCGTTTGCCTGCAAAAACGCCGTCGGTCCGTTGATCTTTGCCGCGCTTTGGCTGACCGAAACGGCAGCGTTACGGTCGATCAAATCACTGTCAAACGCATTGCACAGCGTCAGCACCGCCGGAAGCTTCGACAGCCCCGCAACATGCAGCAAATCGTCGGCGTTCTGTTCCGTAACAGAAACCGTTGATCCGAGCGGCATAACGCAGTACGCTTTCACATCCTGATCCGCAAACGTGACCGTAGTGCGCAACAAAAGAAGAACCGCCGTCAAAAACAATACAATTCGTCTACGCATGGTTTATCCTCCCCTATAAACCCTATGCGGAAGCATATAAAAAAGACGTCGATCCAAGACGTCTTGCCGATCATGTTCCTTTCTGCGCAAAATACTGATACAACGTACACGGCATACCGCCGTTGGACAGCTTGCGGCGTTTATCCGCCGTACGCCCGTAGATCGACTCGAACTCGCGCGACGCGGTGATGACGTTGATCTGCCAACCGGGCATGCGATCGAACACGATGCGCATCTCACGGTACAGCTTCTTCACCTCCCCCGGCGAAAGCAGCCGTTCGCCGTACGGCGGATTGCAGATAAGAACACCGTTCTTCAGACCGGTTGAAAGATCCCGCACCGGCTGAACGCGCCAGTCGAGCATCACGCCCGCCTTCTTCGCATGCTTTTTACAAAGATCGATGCAGTGCGGATCGATGTCACAGCCGAGGATTTCAAGCCGGTCGCTGCGCCGCACGTCGTCCGCTTCCTCGCGCGCCAGCCGAAACACGGACGGATCGACAAACTTCCACTGCTCCGCAGCAAACGATCGGTTGCGTGACGGAGCGATATTATTAGCGATCATCGCAGCTTCGATCGGGATGGTTCCCGAGCCGCACATCGGATCGATCAGAGGCGTATCCGGAAAGAAGCGCGACAGATAGATCAGTCCGGCGCCGAGCGTTTCGGAAAGCGGCGCCGCAACGTTGTACGTTCGATACCCGCGTCTCGAAAGTCCCGCGCCGCAGCAGTCCAGCGCAAGCGTGACCTCGTCGCGCAGAATTCCGACTTCAATGATGACTTCCTCGCCCGTTTCCGGGATTCTCGTCACGCGATACGCCGATTTCAGCGATTCCACGATCGCCTTTTTCACGATGCTCTGACAGTCCGAGACCGAAAACAGCGTGCTTTTCGCGCTCTTGCCGTTGACGTGGATGCGCGAGCTCGGCATGAGGTATCTGTTCCACGGGAGCGCTTTGGTCTGTTCAAACAGCGCGTCAAACGTGTCTGCGCGAAACGTGCCGACCGGCATCAGAACACGTTCGGCGGTCCGAAGCCACAAAAGCGCTTTCGCCATTTCCGCGTATCCGCCCCGGAACCTGACGCGCGCGTCAAGCGTTTCGGTATCCGCGATGCCGAGCTTATGCAGTTGAAACGCCACGGTCGATTCAAGACCGATCTTGGCTGTTGCAAGAAATTCCATACTCACTCCTCGCTCTCCCTGTGTAAAGACAGAAAGATGCGCTTTAACGCGTTCTCCAGTCTGCGTTCCGACACGCCCATGGAATTGCAGATGATTTCGGGCGTAATGCTTGTGTCGTTGAGCGCGCCGAGGCCCATCAGGATAAACGCCGCCGCCATGGCGTCCTCCTGCGGTTTGCTTAAGTGCGGATATCTTGCTCCCGCAAACGATGCAAGATAGAAGTAGAAAATCCGCATGGACACCTCCGGAAGGCGCGTCGGAACTTCGACCTTTGCGTAGCGAAGGTCGGAGTGCAGGATCTCTTCAAAGGTCATGATCTGGTGCGAGATGCTTTCGTAGCTGATCGGCAAGTTTTCCGGCACCATCAGCGGCCGCGCGACGCCGTACTGCCACGCACCCTGATAATACAGCGAAAACGGCGGCTTTGCATCCATACTGAGCAGCAGCCCGAACACGAACTGCTTGTCCTCGTCCGTCTGGTCAAACCGCAGCAGAAACGTCCTTAACGCACGTTCCGCCTCGTTTGCGTCAAGCATCGACAGCATCTTTGCCGCGCCGCGGATCGACGGCGAGAGCGGACTGTACAGCGCCCACAAAAGGATGCTGCGAAACTCCGGATCGTTGTTCCATGTCTGTTTCAGCGCTTCCGGTCCGCCGGTTGCAACATCGCGGATCCGGCGCTGGCGCAGGACCGCTTCGCGAATCGGAACGTCATAGTTGATCGTCCAGTCACGCAAAAACTCGGCTTCGGAATCTTCCATCAAATGTTTTTTATAGTATGCGGCGACCGAGTCGTTCCCGTCGCGCAGGGACAGGTCCTCATAGATCTCCTCCGCCTCGCGCTTGCGTCCGTTCGAATAATAGCAGAACGCAAGCTGATGCAGCATTTCCCGATCGAACGGCAGCGACTCGCGCAGAAGCTCGAGCGCGGTCTGCGCGCGATCGATCTCTCCGATCTCGATCAGGATCGGCGCGGCATACCCGAGTTCCTCCGGGGAACACTCTTCGTCGATGATGATCTTTTTCGACTGTTCTCTCGCTTCACGGGTCTGCTTCTGAACCTGATAGATCAGCGCCATCAGCGCGTTGCCGCGCACGCTTTTGCTGTTGCGCTTGAACAGATTAAACAGGCGCTTCTTAGCCTCGTCATACTCACGCATCGAGAACAGCATCATGGCGATCTCCATGTCAAGCATTTCACTGTTCTGATACTTTTCGCTTGCCGCAAGCAGGATTCGAAGTCCCGAATCGTCGTCGGATGAAAAATGCTTCGCCTTGGCAAAGTGGATCATATCGAGCAGTTCGATGTGCTCGTCCTGCATCAGTCCGATCTGCGCTTCCAGTTCCGGTTCATCGTCAATGAGCTCGATCATTTCCCTCGCGCGGTCGACGTACGCACCGGTCGGATCGCGTTCGATACAGATGCGCGCGCACTGCTTTGCCGCAAAAAACTCTTCAAGTCCCATGAAGTTCGACGCAATGCCGAACAAAAGCTCCGACGGCGCGGCCTCAACCCCTCCGAGCGACACAAGCAGCACCGCGAGGCTCTCCTCAAACTGATGCATCTGGTGCAGCGCTTCCGCGAACGCCAGAACATATTCCATCCGATCCGGTTCCATGCCGTACGCTTTTCTTAGGAACTGTTCGGCTCTTAGAAGGTTGTCCTCTCCGAGATATTTATTTCCGCGCTGATAGTAAAACTCGGCGCTTTGCTGAAACGGTACAACGACGCCCGTTTCTTCATCATGCTTCATTCGTTCCTCCGTCGCCCGTCGCTTCCTTCAGAAGTGCGGTCAGTTGTTCACGGTCAAACCCGTACTTTTTGCCGCAGAACTGGCAGGTCAGCTCCGCCTGTCCGTCCTGTTCGATGATTTCCGAAAGTTCTTTCTCGCCGATCGAGATCAGCGCGCGTTCCAGCCGCTCACGCGTACAGTCGCACGAAAACGCCGGCGCAAACCGGTTGGTGATGTTCAGATCAAGCGCACCGAAGAGATCCGTCAAAACAGCTTCGAGCGATTCGCCCTCCGCGATCCTTGTCCCGAGCGCGGTGATCCGATCGGCAACGGACAGCACGCGATCGATCGATTCCTCCGAGCAGTTCGGCATCGTCTGAACAAGCAACCCCGCCGCTCCGGTCACAAACCCGTCCTTTGCGTTCTCGTGCACGCCGAGATAGACGATCGACGGCGTCTGTTCGCTTGCGGTAAAGTACTGCGCAAAGTCCTCGGCGATCTCGCCGGAGATCAGATTGCATGTACCCACGTAAGGTTCCTTTAACCCGAGATCGCGGATCAGAGTCAGCTTTCCGCTCGAACCCACGTATCCGCGCACGTCAAGCTTGCCGTCGGAGCGCAGCGGCAGTTCGACCGCCGGATCCGTGACATACCCCTTTACCAGTCCTCCGTCTCTTCCGACGCAGACAAGATTTCCGGACGGTCCGTTTCCCGAAAGCACCGTGGTGACCGTATCGGTCGCGTTCTTGTTCAGCGTCGCCAGGATCGACGTCATCAAAAGCTGTCGTCCGAGCGCCGCCGTTGCCACGCGCGAAAGCCCGTGTGTGTTTTGCGCGTCAGAAACGATCCGCGTTCCGTCGATCGCCGCAAACCGGATGCTGTTGTGTTCCAGCATGCCGTGTAAAATCAAATCCTGTTCCATTTGTTCATTCCTTTCGTGCCGCGAACTGTATGCGTTCGCTGTCCGCTCTTGCCGGTTTCTGCGTAAATGCCTCTAATGCGCGAATATCCGTAAACCCCGCGCGCTCTAAAAGCCCGGTCAGCTCCTCGACCGTATGCGATCGCTGCAGATGCGTTTCGGAAAACCGGTCGTACGTTGCGCCGTTTTTTACAAAGCAGGTAAGATCCATTTGACAAAGACGCGTCTTCGGATCGTACATGTTCTTCCAGATATACGCGTATGCATCCGTCTCTTCGGTAAACGTGTTTTGATTGAGAATCGACTCGAACTTATACGGCGCGGAAACATCAAACAGCAGCACACCGTTCGGTTTCAGACAATCGTACGCGCTTTGAAAGAAGGAAAACACGTCGTTTGTCGAAGTCAGATAATTCACGCCGTCGCAAACGGACAGAAGCGCGTCGACCGGTTTATGGATGCGAAGCCTGCGCATATCCTCGCAGATGAAAATGATCGTCTTTGCGCCTGCTTTGAACGCGTTGTTGCGCGCCTCTATCAGCATCTCCGGCGATACGTCGTTGCCGATCACGTGGTACCCGCGCCGATAAAGCGCAATGCTCATCGAGCCGGTCCCGCAGGCGCAGTCTAAAATGTTATGCGCTTCGTATTCTTTTAAAAACGAATCAACGTAGTCCGCCCACGCCTCACGGTCGACGTCGTGCATCATCGCGTCGTAGAATTCGGCAAATCGTCCGTACTGCATCAGTTCTGATCCTCCAGTCCCTCCGCGAGCTTCATCAGCCGGTCCAGGCGGTGATACATCCCGGATTTACGGATATCCGCAAGGTCGGCAAGCTCCTGCACCGTTGCGTCCGGATGATTGATTCGAAGCTGTGCCGCCTCCTGGAGGCTTGCCGGAAGCGAGCGGATCCCGTAGTGCCGGTCGATCGCGGCGATCGCGGCGCGCTGCCGGATCGAGGCTACGACCTGCTTATCGAGGTTTGCCGTCTCACAGTTACTCGTGCGATTGACATAGTTTCGCATGTCTTTCTCGACACGCACGTTTTCAAGCTTCATTGCCGCAACGTTCGCACCGATCAGCGCGAGCATGCCGCTGACATCGTCTCCGTCCTTCAAATACACAAGATACCGGTCGCCGTTCCGGACGGATTTCTTTGCAGAAAGCCCGAACCCGTGCAGCAGTGTCAGAACGCGATCCGAAACGGATTCGGTCCGGAAGACGAGTTCCAGGTGATACCCGCGTTTCGGGTCTACACAGGTTCCGCTTCCCAGAAAGCACCCGCGCAAAAACGCACGCGCCGCCTCTTCATCGTCCGAAAGGAACAACGGCAGTTCGCTCATGAGCTTCAGACCTTCGTCGCCGTACGTCATCGCGCCGGTGTCGCTTAAGAGCGTCTGCGTCTGTCCGCCGGAAAGCACGACTTCATAGTACGGCGTTTTGCGGTGTTCCGCGCGTTTCTCCTCAATGACCGCGTCCAATTCATACAGGCTGGAAGCGAGCGAAGAGATATGCTTCGCAACGTTGACGTTCTCCGTATGATAAAACACCGCCGGTGATTTGGAAATCCGGATCCCGCCCGCGGTCAGCGTCATGCCGGACAGCTGGGCAAGGCGCAATTTCCGGTTCTTGATGCGGATCCTGATCAATTCATCTTTGCAAACGGAAGAAAAACTCATACCTCTTTGTTTTGAACGCGCAGTTCAATGTCCTGTGCTTCACGCGAAAGATCGCGGTGATAGATCCGGACGGCCTGTCCGCTTTCACGCAGTCTGTCCGCCATTTCCTCCGCCGCGGCGACGGAACGGTGTCTGCCGCCCGTGCAGCCGAAGCAGATGCGAAGAATATGCTTTCCCTGCTTTTCAAACAATGGAAGCATGTCCAGTACGCTCTGATGAAGCCGATCGAGATATTCCCTCACGTACGGCTGATCCAATACAAACGCGCGCACGACCGCGTCGAGTCCGGAGAGCGAGCGCATGGACTCATAGTAGAACGGATTCTCGACAAACCGCATGTCCACCACGATATCCGCGTCGACCGGCACGCCTCGCTTATAGCCGAAGCTCGAGAGGATCACCGTCATCTGTTCCTTGCTCATTTCGGGAATGATCTTCGCAATGCACGATGAAAAATCCCGTGCGGCGATGTCGCTCGTGTCGAGGAACAGCTGTGCCGCGTCGCGCATTGCGGCAAGATACCCCCGTTCCGTGCGCACGCCGGACTCCGCTTCTCCGGCCAGTCCCAGGGGATGGCGTTTGCGCGATTCATTGTACCGACGCTTCAAAACGTCGTCTCGCGCATCGAGAAACAGGATTGTATACGGCACGTCCAGCTTTCGGATCTCGCTCAAAACCATTTCGGGGCTTCTCGACAGCAGGCTCTCGCGCGAATCGATCGTCACCGCCGCGTGTTCGATCGGCGGATTCGCCTTTTTGCACATCGAAGTGAACTCAAAAAGCATCGGCGAGGGCAGGTTGTCCACGCAGAAATACCCGAGCTCCTCAAGGGATTTCAGACACAGCGATTTCCCTGCGCCGCTCATTCCCGTTACGATCAGCAGTTCCATATCCGTTCCTTTCCGCCGATGCGCTTGATCTCACATTCGAGCCGAACGCCCGTTTGCGTCTCCACCGTCTCCTGTATAAGCCGGATCAGCGCCGAGATATCGCGCTCCGTCGCTCCGCCCGTATTCACGATAAATCCGGCGTGTTTGGTTGAAACCTGCGCGCCGCCGACCGACGTGCCTTTCAATCCGCACTGTTCAATCAGCGCGCCGGCAAAGTGTCCCTGCGGGCGCTTGAACGTGCTCCCGGCCGACGGGAGCTCAAGCGGCTGTTTCTCCCGCCGCCGTTCCATACACGCGCGCATCGTCTCCTCCGCGGTTCCGTCGTCGGGACGCAGCGCAAACTCCGCTTCCAAAGCGATCGCGTCCGGATAGGAAAACGCGCTCTTCCGGTATCCGAGATCGGCGTCCGAAACGTCGACCCATTCGTCCGTACCGTTTCGAAAAAGCCGGATGCGCGTTAGAATCTGCTTGATCTCCGCGCCGTACGCCCCGGCGTTCATGGCGCACGCGCCGCCGACACTCCCGGGAATCCCGGCAAGCCGCTCAAAGCCGGACAAGCCCTTTGCGACCGTTTCGCGCGCAAGCTGCATCAGCGACATGCCGCAGCAGACCGTCACGCGCGTCCCGTCATAGACCGGCGCATGGATCGGATGATCGAACCGCAGGATCAGTCCCGAAAACCCGTCGTCGGACGCAAGCACGTTCGTTCCGCGTCCGAGTAAGACAACGGGAATCGACCCGCGTTCCGAAAGGCGGACCGCTTCCTTGATCGCCTCATACGAAGCCGGACGAAGCATCAGCGCCGCTGGCCCGCCGACGTGAAAGCTGGTCAGTTCCGAAAGCAGCACGTTTTCGACCGCGCCGAGCGCTTTCAGTTGTTCTACACTCGATACCATGTGGTAAGTATATCAAAAATCCGAATCAAACACAACACCTATCTTATCACTTCTTCCAGCCGTGAAGCAAACCGCCGCGCCGCGTCCGCGTCGCCTTCCCGTGCCGAAACCGCGTCCGCAAGAAGAGAATCATACATCTTTTGATATCGGAACGGATCGACGGTCTTGACCGTCGCATAGGTCTTATAGATCGGCTTTAAGATGGCTTCCGGCGGTGTGTCGCGCACATCGGATCGCACGGACAGCATCCCGAGCGCGTTCACGGTCTGCTGCACGTCTTCAGATTGCAGAAACGCAAAGAAATCCGTAAGCGCCGCGGCTTTTTGCTCGTCGGCGTTGCGGTCGATTCCGAGCCAGCAAACCGCGTCCGTGAAGCTGTCGATCGGTTCAAGCTCGGACACCGCGAATCCGTCCTTATAGCGGATCAGATCCCCGGCGCGTCTAAGATCAAGGTACAGTACGTCCGCTTTCTCCTCCGGCGCGTCGTCCCTTCCTGCGCCGAGTCTTGCCGCCGTGAGATCGGATCCGTAGTACGCGCTTTGTCCGTTCTGTTCCGACTTGATCAGCTTCGCATAACCGGAGTACGCATACGGGACGCAACGATCCGTCTGAAAGAGGCCGTCCCGATACGGCGTTTCAAAGTCGGAGAGCGGCTGCAGAAGATCTTCATAGACCGACCCGGAAAAGAATGAATACGCGTCCGCGCCTCTTCCGTATTCCTGTCGTTCCGAAAACGCCGCTTCATCCATGCCCTCGACCGCGATATGCGTTCCGCGGTGCTTCTTTTCATACGCTTCCGCCCGATCGCTGAGCCATTTGGTAAGACTCCCGGTGTACGGACGCTGCCGCACGATATGATACAGCACGATCGTCCCCTGGTACCCCTTGTCTTTTCGGACAAACCGCGCGTCGGTAAACGACTCTTGCGCGCCTTTTTTAAGCAAAGCGGGCGAAAACAGAAGAAATGCAACAAGCGCAAAACAGGATACGATTCTCAAAGCTTTCATGAAACAGTGTATTCGACGCGACTCGTATCCATCCGTCAATGCTTGTCCGGATTCGCAAAAGGATGCGGCTTTGATCCGTCGAATACAGTTGAGAACCCGAAACGGAGGTATGGCTATGGAATTGAACGCACAAAAACGCGGGCCGCGGCTGTTCGTGCAGTTATCCGGCGAACTGGATCATCACAGTGCCGAACAAACGCGCATCATGCTCGATACGCTCTTAAAGGACGTATCCGTATCGGAGCTCGTGCTGGACCTGTCCGGCATGAGCTTTATGGACAGCGCGGGGCTCGGCGTCATCTTAGGCCGTTTTCGCAAGCTCTCGATGCGCGGCGGCAAGCTTGTCGTAAAGGGCATGAGCGCGTCCGTCGACCGGATCTTTCAGATGTCCGGACTGTACGCGATCGTAGAAAGGCAATAGGAGGCACGTATGCAGAACGAAATGGAAATCCGGTTTTTATCTCTCTCACCGAACGAGGGATTCGCGCGCGCGGTTGCTTCCGCCTTTGCGGCACAAATGAACCCGGGAATTGAGGAGCTGTCCGACATCCGCACAGCCGTCTCGGAAGCGGTCACAAACGCGATCATTCACGGCTACGAACAGCGGCCCGACCGGTTTGTAACCATGCGCATCACCGTTGACGGCGACGAGCTGACCGTCGTCGTGCGCGACGACGGATGCGGCATCGGCGACGTCGAGCTTGCCCGCAAACCGTTCTATACGTCCAAACCGGAACTCGAACGCTCCGGCATGGGCTTTTCGGTCATGGAAGCGTTCATGGACGAGGTCACTGTGGAATCGACGCTCGGCAGCGGAACGACCGTTACGATGCGAAAGCGCATCCGACATGCAAACTGATCCTTCGTCGTTTCAGAAAGCGATCCTTGCTGCGCAGAACGGCGACTCGGATGCGGAACGCATGCTGGTTGAAGAGAACCTTCCGCTCGTTACCGCGATCGCAAGCCGATACAAAAACCGCGGCGTCGAGTTCGAGGATCTCAAACAGCTCGGTTCGATCGGACTTTTGAAAGCGATCCGCCGGTTCGACGTCGACTACGGCGTCTGCTTTTCAACGTATGCCGTTCCGCTGATCGCAGGTGAGATCAAACGGTTTTTGCGTGACGACGGGATCATCGGGTTTTCAAGGAGCGCAAAGCAGCTCGCAGCTGCGGTCGCCGCCGCGTTGGAAAGGGAACCGGACCTTACCGTCGACGCGCTGGCGGACCGTCTTCAGGTAACGCGAGAGGAACTCGCGATCGCCGCGGCGAGCGCAACGAAGGTGGCTTCCCTCGACGAGCCGCTTCCCGACGGCAGCGGAAACCGGTTTGACCGGATCGGTGAAGAAAGCGAAGAGGAAAACAGCGTGCGGAAACTGTCGCTTGACGATGCAATCCGCACGCTTTCCGAGCGGGAACAGCTTTTGATCCGTCTGCGCTATCGTGAGGAACGATCCCAAACGGAGGTCGGAAAGAGGCTCGGTGTTTCACAGGTACAGGTATCGCGTATGGAAAAAAAGATCCTGTCAAAGCTTCGAGACAGGATGCATGATGATAATTGAATACCGTTTCATCTGATCAGCGTGTGAACCCGGTTTCCCACGCTGATTACTGTTTTTTGCCGGACGAGATCGTTTTCTCCTCGCCGCGCAAAAGCCGTTTGATATTGTCCTTATGGCGGACAAGCACCAGCAACACTACGGGTACCACAAAGAACATCAAATACCCGTTTGCGTATCCCGTCGCCCACGCGACATAGGACCCGATCAAATATGAGATCGCGGTCAGAACCGATACAAGCGACACGCGTTTCCAAAGCAGGAAGATCAGAACCGCCAGCGCCGTCGAAACAAGGGCCGCCTGCCAGCAAAAACACCACATCATGGCAAACGCCGACGCCGCGCCTTTGCCGCCGCGAAACTCGAACAGTACCGGATAGCAATGTCCGAACACGACCGCAGCGCACGACAGATACCCGCCGAGCAGGATCGAAAGGGCGGGATCGGTCGGATTCAGCGGCCAAAGCTGTCCGATCAGCCGACCCAGAAAGTATCCCGCGACGCTCTTTCCCACGTCGCCCAAAAACGTCCAAAGTCCGTAGCTCTTTCCGTAGACGCGGATCATATTGGTCGTACCTGCGTTTCCGCTTCCGTACAGGCGCACGTCATCGCGGAAGCGAAGCCGGCTGATGATCAGCGCGGTCTGCACGTTTCCGAGAAAGTACCCGACGAGCACGACGGTTATGATGGCAAGTACGTTCCAGTTTCCGATCACGGCGAACGCTTACTCCTCCTTGGTACGGTTCCGGAACAGGAGACGGATCGGCGTCCCCGTGAATCCGAAGGTCTTTCTGAAATAGTTATCAAGGTACCGTTCGTACGAAAAATGCACGAGCGCGGCATCATTGACAAAGATCACAAACGTAGGCGGCTGAACGGCGACCTGGGTTGCGTAGAACAGCTTCAGCCTGCGTCCGTTCTGTGTCGGCGGCTCGTTCAGCGAGACCGCTTCGTTGACGACGTCGTTGAGCGTTCCGGTCGAAATCCGACGCGTGCTCTGCGCGTAGACCTCGTCTACCTGCTCTATGACCTTATTGACACGCTGCCCGCTTTTGGCGCTGATGAACAGGAACGGAACGTAGTTCATAAACGCAAGGTCGACTTCCATGTCCTTTTTGAACCGGTTCATGGTATGCGTGTCCTTTTCGATCAAGTCCCACTTGTTCACGATCACAACGGACGGCTTGCCTTCTTCGTGCACATAGCCTGCGATCTTCACATCCTGCTCGGACAGTCCCTGCTCTGCGTCGCATACAAACAGCACAACGTCCGCGCGGCGGACCGCCGCGAGCGAACGGATCACGCTGTAGCGCTCGATGCTTTCATCCTCAATCGCTCGTTTTCTGCGAATCCCTGCCGTATCGATCAGCACATACTGCTTCCCGTTTTGCGTAAACGGCGTGTCGATCGCGTCACGCGTAGTTCCCGGAACGTCCGACACGATCACCCGCTCCTCGCCTAAAAGTGCGTTCGTGAGGCTTGATTTGCCGACGTTCGGCTTGCCGACGATAGCGATGTGGATCTTTTGATCCTCCTCCGCGTTTTCGGTTTTCGGGAAGTATGAACAGATCGCTTCCAGCAGATCGCCGAGTCCGATCCCCTGTCCCGCCGAAACAATGTACGGCTCGCCGAGACCGAGCTCGTAAAATTCATACACCGCCTCGTGAAACTTGGGTGCGTCCAGCTTGTTCACGCCGAGCACAACCGGCTTTTTGCACCGGCGCAGCATGGCGGCAACCTCCTGATCCGCCGCGGTCATTCCCTCTCTTCCGTCCACCAGGAACAGGATCACGTCCGCCGTCTCAACGGCGAGCTCCGCCTGGCGGCGCATCTGCACCGCGATCTTGTCCTCGCTTGCCGGTTCGATGCCGCCGGTATCGATCAGCGTGAACACATGATCAAGCCATTCCGCGTCGCCGTAGATCCGGTCGCGTGTGACACCCGGCGTATCCTCAACGATCGAGACGCGTTTCCCGATCAGTCGGTTGAACAGTGTGGATTTTCCGACGTTCGGTCTGCCGACGATCGCTACCAAAGGTTTTGCCATAGTTTACTCCTCAAACACTCGCATAATGAGTTCCGTTCCGTCCCCGAACGTGCGGATCGGAACATGCAGAGCCGCTTCGACGTCTTTTACGGTCTTTCCGTCCAGAAAGACGTCCTCCGTCTCCCGCAGCATGTTGTGCGGTAACAGCAGCGGCGCGCAAAGCGCCTTGCCCCGAAGTTCCGCAATCAAATCCTCGCCCGTAACGAGCCCTGCAACGTGCACGTTCCCGCCGAACCACCGGTTCGGAACCGGATGCAGGTCGGTCTCGACGCCGTACGGTTCCAGTTCTTCATACAGCTTCGAAAAGAACGGATACGCCGCCGTACCGCCCGCAATCGAAACCTTGCGTTTTCGTGCAAGCGGAGTGCGCTCGGAAAGCGCGTACCGGAAATCCTCTTCAAACGCGCGCAGAAGCCCCACGCCGTTTTCGATCTGCCCGTATTCCTCATACGCTTCTGCGTCGGGAAGCGTCCGGTTCGCGTTCAGATACCATTCATCCGAAAGAAACACGAGCCTTGTACCGAACCGCTTCAAAAACGCGTTCTGCATCGGTTCGATGAAATCAATGACCCGTGCGCTGCTCTCCATGTCAAACGTGCCGAGCTTAGGCAGTCCTTCGCGGAATCGCGTGACGCCGACCGGAACGATCGCGATTGACGCGCACGCCGGCGCGAGCGCGGAAAGGTCATCGAGCGTACGTTTCAAAACGTCGCCGTCGTTCAGTCCTTTGCACAGGACGATCTGTGTGTGAAACTGCATTCCATGCTCTTTCAGCGCGGTCAGCCGCTCCAGGATGCGTCCCGCCGTCGGGTTTCGCATGATCGAAATCCGCACGTCCGGATCGGTCGCATGAACCGAAACATACAACGGGCTCACGCGCCGCTCGAGAATCCGGGAAAACTCCGTGTCGTCCACGTTCGTCAGCGTGACGTAGTTCCCCATAATGAAGGACATCCGCCAGTCATCGTCCTTGACGTTCAGGCTGCTTCTGACGCCTGTCGGCATCTGATCGATGAAACAGAACACACAATGGTTTTTGCACGTCTGCATGCGGCTCATCAGCGTCGTTTCAAAGTTCAGTCCGAGCGGTTCATACTCGTCTTTTAGGAGCACAATCGATACAGGCGCTCCGTCGCGCAGAAGATCGAGTTTTTGCGCGCGGTTTGCGGTCAGATGCTCGTAATCAATCAAATCAAGCACGGGGCAATCGTTGATTCGAAGCAGGACGTCGCCCGCTCGAACGCCCTTTCGGGCGGCAGGCGATCCCGGCTCCACATAGGTGATCGGTTGTCCCTTGGCGCAAAGATTCATATATATACCTTACCACAACGTAGAATCGATTGCAAGGAAAAAGCGCTCCAACTTTGGAGCGCTTTTTGAACGAACAATCGTTAGTTCTTTGCTTCCTTGATCGCAGCCTGCGCAGCGGCGAGACGCGCGATCGGTACACGGAACGGCGAGCAGGACACATAGTCGAGACCGATCTCATGGCAGAATTCCACGGAAGACGGATCTCCGCCGTGTTCGCCGCAGATGCCGAGCTCGAGGTCGTTGCGCGCGTCCTTGCCGAGCTTGACCGCCATCTCCATCAGCTTGCCGACGCCGTTCTGGTCGAGACGCGCAAACGGATCGGACTCGTAGATCTTTCTGTCGTAGTAGGCGCCGAGGAACTTGCCCGCATCGTCGCGGCTGAAACCGAACGTCATCTGCGTCAGGTCGTTCGTGCCGAAGCAGAAGAACTCCGCGTCCTTTGCGATCTCGTCCGCCGTGAGGCATGCGCGCGGGATCTCGATCATGGTGCCGACCTCATACTTCAGATTGATGCCGGACGCCTTGATCTCCTCGTCCGCAACCGCGACCACGATGTCGCGCACAAAGCGGAACTCCTTCGGTTCGCCCACGAGCGGGATCATGATTTCGGGAACCATGTTCCATTCCGGATGCTTCTTCTGCATGTTGATCGCCGCGCGAATAACCGCCTTGGTCTGCATCTTCGCGATCTCCGGGTAGGTAACGGTCAGGCGGCAGCCGCGGTGCCCCATCATCGGGTTGAACTCGTGAAGCCCCGCAATGATCGTCTTGATCTGCTCAACGGTCTTGCCCTGCGCGTCAGCCAGCAGCTTGATATCGGCTTCTTCGGTCGGAACGAACTCGTGAAGCGGCGGATCCAGGAAGCGGATGACAACGGGATAGCCTTCCATCGCCTCATAGATCGCTTCAAAGTCGCCCTGCTGCATCGGGAGCAGCTTGTTCAGCGCGTTCTCACGCTCTTCAACGGTATCGGAGCAGATCATTTCTCGGATCGCGGCAATGCGGTCGCCGTCAAAGAACATATGCTCCGTGCGGCAAAGGCCGATGCCCTCCGCGCCGAGCTCGCGCGCTTTCTTGGCGTCTCGCGGCGTGTCCGCGTTGGTGCGGACCTTGAGTCTTCTATACTTGTCCGCCCAGCCCATGATACGGCCGAACTCGCCCGCGATCTCCGCGTCTGCGGTCGGAATGATTCCGTCATAGATGCAGCCGGTCGAGCCGTCGATGGACAGCCAGTCGCCCTCATGGTACTCCTTGCCCTTCAGAACGAAGCGCTTGTTTTCCTCATCCATTGCGATCTCGGAGCAGCCGGAGACGCAGCAGGTACCCATGCCGCGCGCAACAACCGCCGCGTGCGAGGTCATGCCGCCGCGAACGGTCAGGATACCCTGGCTCGCCTTCATGCCTTCGATATCCTCAGGAGAGGTCTCCAGACGAACAAGAAGAACCTTTTCGCCGCGGGCTTTCCAAGCCTTTGCATCCTCTGCGGAGAAAACGATCTTGCCGCATGCCGCGCCGGGAGACGCCGCCAGCGCCTTTGCAACGGGCGTCGCCGCCTTGATCGCGTTGGCGTCAAACTGCGGATGCAGCAGCGTATCGAGGTTTCTCGGATCGATCATGGCGACCGCTTCCTGCTCGGTGCGCATCCCCTCGTCAACGAGGTCGCATGCGATCTTCAGAGCCGCCTTTGCGGTGCGCTTGCCGTTACGGGTCTGCAGCATGTACAGCTTGCCGTGCTCAACGGTGAACTCCATGTCCTGCATGTCGCGGTAGTGTCCTTCGAGGATCTTGCAGACGTCGTTGAACTGCTTGAACGCTTCGGGAAACTTCTGCTCCATCTCGGCGATATGCATCGGCGTGCGGACGCCCGCAACGACGTCTTCGCCCTGCGCATTGGTCAAGAACTCGCCGAACAGGCCCTTTTCGCCGGTTGCGGGATCGCGCGTGAACGCAACGCCGGTGCCGCAGTCGTCGCCCATGTTGCCGAACGCCATCGACTGCACGTTTACAGCGGTACCCCACGAATACGGGATATCGTTGTCGCGGCGATAGACGTTAGCGCGCGGGTTGTCCCAGGAACGGAAAACAGCCTTGATCGCCTCAAACAGCTGTACTTTCGGATCGGACGGGAAGTCCTCGCCGATCTTGGCCTTGTACTCCGCCTTGAACTGGTTTGCAAGCTCCTTAAGATCGTCCGCGTTGAGATCGACGTCCTGCTGTACGCCCTTCTGCTCCTTCATGCGGTCGATCAGAACCTCAAAATATTTCTTGCCGACTTCCATAACGACGTCGGAGAACATCTGAATGAATCTTCTGTAGCAGTCCCATGCCCAGCGCGGGTTGTTGGACTTCTTTGCAATGACCTCGACGACCTCCTCGTTGAGACCGAGGTTCAAGATCGTGTCCATCATGCCGGGCATCGACGCGCGCGCGCCGGAACGGACGGAAACGAGAAGCGGATTTTCGAGATCGCCGAACTTCTTGCCGGTGATCGTTTCCATCTTTTCGATGTATTCCATGATCTGCGCCTGAATCTCGGGATTGATCGTGCGCCCGTCTTCATAATACTGGGTGCAGGCTTCCGTCGAGATTGTAAAGCCCTGCGGGACCGGAAGACCGAGATTGGTCATTTCGGCGAGGTTCGCGCCTTTGCCGCCCAACAGGTTCCGCATTTCGGCATTGCCTTCGCTGAACAGATACACATACTTCTTTGCCACTGAACAAAATCCTCCTGAACATTTGGTAACGATTCATTATAGCAAGGTTTTTCCTGCTGCGCAAGAAAAAACTTGCCTGTACGCAAATTTTTTTGTCGATTTATGATTGGATCTGATCAAGAAGCGCGATCGCCCGATCATTCTCGCCGAGCATTTTCGCGCATGAACTGCGAAGGATCGGAAAGAGTTCTTTCTGCAGGGATTCGGGAAGCTTCACGCGGACGAGTTCCTCATCGGAAAGCAGCAGGATCCGCCGCATCGCTTCAAGCGCAAGCTTTGAAACAGGCTTGCCGCCGTGCGGACACGCGGCGCAGACCGCGCCGCCCGCTTCCACGGAATAATACAGGACGACGTCGGCGCGGATATCCCGCCGGCAGACCGCGCATCGCGTAAGCGACGGGCGGTATCCCGCATGATCCAGGTAATGCAGCAGAAAAGCGAATAAAAGGTCCTTCGGATCGGATTCCGAATAGGCAAGAAATGACAGCGTGTGATACAGCAGCGAAAACAGCGCCTCATCCGGCGCGTCGTGCTCGATCACCGCGTTGCAAAGCTGTGTCGCGACAGACGCGATCATAAACCGGTCGACGTCCTCTCTGAGCGGATAAAACGACTCGCGAAGCTCACACCCGTTTACGGTCGTACGCTCGCTGTGCGTGAACAGCTCAAACTCGCCGAACACGAACGGCTGCGCGCACGCTAAAAGCGGCGCGGTCGGTTTCCTGCAATTACGCGCTTTACAGTCGATCCTCCCACGCTGCGCGCAGAACAGGGTCAGCATTCGGTCATTGTCGCGATAGTCGGTGTACCCCGTTACGATCGCTTGTACGCATTCGGTCGGCATACTCTGTGTTCTTCGTCCTTATAGGCAAGGTAGTCCTCCACCCTGCCGGTACTCAAAAATCTGTGCCATTTTTCTTTCACCGCGTCGTTCATACGGATAGTATGCGCAATCGCGGAAAACTCAATCGTCGCGATAACCGAGCTCGTTCAGCATCTGCTGACGGTTGCGCCAGTCCTCTTTGACCTTGATCCAAAGCTGCAGATTCACCCGAACGCCTAAGAGCCATTCGATATCCTTGCGCGCTTCCGTCCCGATCCGCTTCAGCATCTTGCCGCCGCGTCCGATGATGATCCCCTTGTGGCTTTCACGCTCGCAGTAGACCGTCGCCCAGACGTCCATCAGCTCGCCGTCGGGGCGCAGCGTCATCCTGTCGATCCCGACGCCGATCCCGTGCGGGATCTCCTCTAAAAGCAGCTGCAGCGTTTTTTCCCGGATCATTTCGGCGCAGATCACGCGTTCCGGCTGATCGGTCACCATGTCCTCCGGAAAATACTGCGGTCCTTCGGTCAGATATCCGGTGAGCAGCGTTTCCAGCTTGTCCACGTTCTCGCCGGTCTCGGCCGAGATTGCCATCACGTTCTCGAATCCGGCCTCCGCGATCGTCTTTCGCGCTTCGTCCATCTGCGCCGCGCTTGCGACGTCGCATTTATTGATCAGAACGATCACGGGCGAGCGCTGTGTTTTCAGAAGCCGCATAACGTCCGCGTCGCGTTCGCGCACGCCGTTTTTCGCATCGACAACAAACAGGATCGCTTCGACGTCCTGCGACGCTTCCTCGGCGACCTTCTGCATATACGTTCCGAGCTTGTTCTTCGGCTTGGTCATGCCGGGCGTATCCAGAAAGATCATCTGATACGACTTGCGCGTCAGCACGCCGGTGATGCGGTTTCGGGTGGTTTGCGCACGGTCGGTCACAATCGCGATCTTTTGACCGACCAGGCGGTTCAAAAGCGTCGATTTCCCGACGTTCGGGCAGCCGACAATGCTGAAAAACCCGCTCTTATATCCGTCGCGCGTCATTGTAAATCCTTCGGCCCGAACCGATGCAGGAGCATAGAATCGAGCGTTTCGGTTACAACCTCGCTGCCGTCGCGGTTCGATGTAATGATCTCAAAATCGCTGTTGCAGAACTCCGCCATGACCTGTCGGCACACGCCGCAGGGGTATGCGGGCGAATCGCCGCTTCCGATCACGGCGATTGCCGAAAAATCGCGCTCGCCGTCATAGATCGCTTTGAAGAACGCCGTGCGCTCGGCGCAGATCGTCGGTGTAAACGACGCGTTTTCAATGTTGCAGCCCTGATAGATCTTTCCGTCCTTCGTAAGCAGAGCCGCGCCGACGCTGTAGTGCGAATACGGCGAGTACGAACGCTCTCTCGCTTGGGCCGCCAGCCGCAAAAGTTCATTTCGTGTCTGAGAATCGATCATCTTGTTACTCCCATCCTGTCTAAAATCGCCGTTTGTTTTGTACGCATGACCTGCTCGTCCGCTTCCGTCATGTGATCGTACCCCAAGAGATGCAGCACGCCGTGCACCGCAAGGAACGAGAGCTCGCGGACAAGCGAGTGTCCGTACTCGAGCGCCTGCTCCTTTGCCCGCTCATAACAGATCATGATATCGCCGAGATACCCGTCCGCCGCAAGCGAGGTCTCGCCCTCCCATGCGGGAAACGTCAGCACGTCCGTCACACGGTCAACCTTGCGAAACGTGCGGTTCAGTTCCCGGATCCGTTCCGGCGTGTCGATCAGAATCGTCAGATCGCCGTCGCGATGCTCAAATTCGAGCGCAGCCTGCGCCGCGCGCGCGATCGCGTCGCGCTCCGAATCGGGAACAAAAAAGGCTTCCGAAAGGACGTCAATCATCTTCGCGCTCCTTCGCCCTGGCTGCTTCGTGCCGTTCGTACGCCTGAATGATGCGCTGTACGAGCTCATGCCGCACAACGTCCTTGTGCGTCAGCCTGATGACCGAGATGCCCTCGACGCCGTCAAGCACGCGAATCGCATGCACAAGACCGCTCTTTTTTTCCTTCGGAAGATCGATCTGCGTCACGTCGCCTGTGACAACGATGCGGCTGCCTTCGCCGAAACGCGTCAAAAACATCTTCATCTGTTCGATGGAGCAGTTCTGCGCTTCATCCAGGATAATGAACGCGTTGTTCAGCGTGCGTCCGCGCATGTATGCGAGCGGCGCAACCTCGATGGCGCCGCGCTCCATCAGCTGCTTGTACGTTTCGAGACCGAAAAACTCCTGCAGCGCGTCGTAAAGCGGACGCAGGTACGGATCGACCTTGTTCTGCAGATCGCCCGGCAAAAACCCGAGCTTCTCTCCCGCTTCCACGGCGGGACGCGTCAGGATGATCCGTTCGACTTCCTTATTTTTGAACGCAACGACCGCCATTGCGACGGCAAGGTACGTCTTGCCCGTTCCCGCAGGTCCGACGCCGAACACGAGTTCGTGCGATTTTAACGCCTGCACATACCGCTTCTGCCCGAGCGTTTTGCAGCGGACCTGTTTGCCGCGGTTCGTCAGCGCAACGACGTCGCCCATGATCTCCCGGATCAGCTCGGCGTTGCCTTCCTTCGCGAGATCGATCGCGTATCGGATCCTCCCGCGATTGATCGGTTCCCCCTTGCGCTGCATATCCAACAGCTTCTCAAGTACTGTTCTGCAGAGTTCAACCTGCTCCTGTTCGCCCTCGATGGCGATCCCGTCGGAATGAACCCGGATCTTCACGCCGGTCTCTTCCTCGAAAACGGCAAGATTCTCGTCAAACACGCCGAACAGTCCGATCGAATCATCCATGGATTCCAGTTCGATCCGGGCAACAGACTTTGCGGTATCATCCGCCATGCGGTTCTTCCTCCGTTCTACCGATAATTTCTTCCGCGGTCACGGTCACAACAGCTACCGGCTCTCCGTCCCTCCGTTTGACCGTTCCGTACTGATTCAAAACTGCCGCGTCCTTCGGTACGCGCTCGAGCGCAAGCGCCCCCGCGCGGCTCAGCGCAAGCTCCTCCGCTTCCGAATCGGAAAGCATCCGCTCGCGCAATACAAGCTCCCGCGCAACCGTTTCGTCGACGTACGCGGGAAACCGGTCGCTGATGCCGATCGAACGCGTGTCCAAAAGCCTGTATCGTTCAAACGCGGGCTTGCCGCGTAAAAGCGTCCACGGACCGATCCGGAACGTCCTGACCGGTTCGGTGCGATCCGTTTCGACGATCTCCTCGACCGTATCGCATACCGGATTCTCCGCTTCATACAGGACCGCCGCTTTCACGATTCCGTCCGCGCTCGTCTGATACGTTGCGTCCTGATAGGAAACCGTCCCGGAGATCAGCACGTCGCCTGCGCGTACCGCGTCGCCGACCTGTACCCGCGCCTGTCCGCGCATGACGGTGATCGCGGTCACAACGCCGTCCTTCGTTGCCACAACGTCGGATGGAACGCTTTGCGTCCGCTTGAACGACGCAGGCTGCGACTCTACGACCTTGACGGTCAGCGTCACCCCCTCACGGTCGAGTCCGATCCACGCCGCGTCATAGATGCGCGCGGACAGATCGTTTGCAGCCGTGATCAGTACCGGACCTTTCGGTCTTGCGCCGACCGAGAGTCCGTGCTCCTTCAAAAGGGTCAGGACCTCCTCGGGATCGACGCGCTCCGTCCCTTCGACGCGGATCAGCCAGATCCGTGAAGACGCCCAGCACAGGGCAAGAAACAGCACGAGCGAACCGATCCAAAGCACCGGACGCTTCATCAGCTTTCGAAGTTGAAACGCGGGCCCGGTCCGACCGACGATCCGGATCCGGAGCGGAAGTCCTTTTTTGAGGCTTCGAATCTCAAAGAACCGATCCGCAGGCATTCGAAAGCGTACGGCGGAAGGTCCGATCCGCCGCAGCCGCTCCACGCAGATACCGTTCTCCGTCAGGCGCTTCAAAAACCGGGCGATCGATAATCCCTCAATTTGGAGTATAACATACCCGTGCGGAAAATGCCACATTAACTTTTCTCCTCGATCGAAACGCTTGAAATCACGCCCGAAATCAGCGCGCGCGTCGCGGTCAGCTGTTCCATCTGAAGGTCGGTTCCGTTGACGGACAGCACGCCCTGTTCGGACGCAAACCGGATCGTATCCGCTTCAAACCGCAAAATCCCGCGATGCTGCTCGATCAAAAGGTCTCTGCCGCCGATCCACTGGATCGAGACAAGGTGCGGATCGAGATCCTGCGGAAGTTCCAGCGCTTTCAAAGTGCGTCGAAGGGTCATTCGCTTCTTTTTCGTATTCATGAGACAGTATATGCAAAAGTACCGCACGAAAGCCGTGCGGTATATCAGCTTGTCAAAAAACAGTTTGACAAGCTGATGAGGCTGCCGTGAAGGGAGGCAGAATTCGCGTTCTTCGCGACGGAGCTATACTACAGTATGCGACTGAGCGAAAACGCGGATCGTTTGCGGCGAAATCATAAAAAGAAAAGGCGTTTTTCGCCTTTTCCACCGACAGGTATTCTAATTCAGTATTCTCGCCGCAAACGGTCTGGCCCCTTCTTCGACAGCCTGCTATGCCGCACGAAAGCCGTGCGGTACATGAATAATCAATTCAGATCACGATCCAGGTCGTATCATGGGAAAGCGTCAGCGTTTCATTGCTTTCGAGAAACGCGACAAGCGCATCAAAGGCGCGATACGCCGCCGTTGTTTCAGTCTGCTGCGGCGCGGGCAGTTCGAAATCGGGAATCACCCGGTCCTGATAGGACATCCAGGCTTCGTCAAGGAACGGCTTCAGAATCGGTTCGCCGTCCGGCGCTTCCGCAAGCAGCACGGTAAACAGCGCGTCGTCCTCCACCTCAGCGCCGGAAGCATACTCAAGATACCCGAGCGGATGCGCCGGATTGATCGTATTGATCAGATACGAAAGCCCGTGCAGCGAATACACAACGGGATCGCTTGTGACCGTCTCCGCATACGCCGAAAGCCAGGCTTTCAGCTCCTTACCGCGCACCAGAAGCAGCGTATAGCGCGGCAGTTCCGCAATGCCCATGCACAGCTCGCCGTACCGGAGATCGCCCGCCGCAAAGCCCTGCGTGCCCAGATACGGATACGCGATCGAAAGCACGTCGCTCGGCAGATCGAGTCCGTTTTCGTCGATCCATTGCCGGACGCACCATTCCTGCATCTGGTGGATCAGTTCCATTCCGTCCGTCGGCACGAGCGAATCGGGCGCAAATGCATCGATCGGTTCTGTGAGCGTGCAAACCGTGGCGTCCAAAAGATCGGAGATCGCGCTTGCATACGGTTCGATCATGCGCGTCTGTTCCTCGATCGGCGAAGCGGTTCGAACGTCGACCGTCCGCACCGAGAACGCCGGGGCGCCCTGCTCCCGCACGGCGATATCGCACGCCGTGATCGACTCCGTTCCTTCTGGGAGCAGAATCAAAGGCACTTCCCGTCCGACGACGTTCCGTTCACAGCGTATGCCGTCGCCTGCGCCGTGCGATACAAAGACAAGATCGATCCCGGACGTCTGTCTCAGAAAATCGCGCAGCGAATACGCGTCGGGTCGCGATTCATCGCTCTCCGCAGTCCCGTGATACAGAAGGACGACAACGTCGCATGCGCCGTACAGCTCGGTCTTGATCGCGTCATAGCAAAGCCTGGGGTCGAACGCGGCGATCTCGTCGTCGCCGACGGCAAGATCCGGCTCGACAAACCCGATCACGCCGATTTTCACAGGCTCTTCGTCCACCTGCGGAACTTCCAGGATCGTATACGGCAGAATCCCGTTCCACGCGGTACGCGCGGCGGTGGGATCGCCCGGGCGGTTTTTGATCAGGTTTGCGCCGAGCACCTTTGCGCCGGACTCGGTCAGCGCGTTCATTTCGTTGCGCACCGTCGAGGACGAGTAGGTCAGCGCCTCGTCGCCGAGAAGCACCGCGCTGTATCCCGCCTCCAGAAAGAGCGCCGTCATCGGTCCGGTAAACTTCGTCGTATGGGTCACATACGCGTCGGAAATCGCGCTTCCGAACAGCGATCCGCCCGCGTCAAGGAGCAGCAGATCGGGATCGGCTTCCTTCGCTTTCGCAATGTAGGAGAACACGTTCAACGCGGAACAGGTCGGTTCGCCGTCGGCGCGCGGCGCGCTCCATGCAATCCCCTTCATGTCCGACGTAATCAGCATGGACGCATGCCGCTCGCCCGCGGGCGCGTACGCCTGCGACGCGGCGCTCATGATCAGCGACGCGTCCACGTCGGTGATGCGTCCGTCTCCGTTCAGGTCCGCGCGGGTACGCGCAAGCACGTCAAGCCGCTGCATATCGGAAAGGAACCGCGTCACGCATCCGGCGTCATCACTGCGCACCGCGCCGTCGCCGTCCACATCACCGAACGAAAGCGTATCGGCATACGCCGAAAGCCCTGCATAGGAGAACAGCAGGACCAGAGAAAACAGGATGCAGATGACGCGCTTCGTTCGTTTCATTCCGACAAGAATTATACCGTATCAAAGTTCTGAAATCAAGAGAAAGAAAACAAAGGCTTCCGATCGAACCGATCGGAAGCCTCTTGTGTTACTGTTGGGATGTATCGGTTTTCCGCTGCAAAACGGTCTGACGACGTTTTCCGGAAGCCTTAATACATGCCGCCCATGCCTGCGCCGCTCATATCGGGCGCCGCGGGTTCGGGCTTCGGAATGTCCGCTACGATGCTCTCGGTGGTGAGCAGCATCGCCGCAACGGACGCCGCGTTCTGCAGAGCCGAACGCGTGACCTTGGTCGGATCCACGATGCCCTTCTCGTTCATCATGCCGTAGGTATCGGTTGCGGCGTCGTAGCCATAGCCGGCCCTGTTCTCGCGGCGGATGTTCTCGATAATGACGGAGCCCTCAACGCCCGCGTTCTTCGCGATCTGGCGGATCGGCTCTTCGAGCGCGCGCAGCACGATCTGAACGCCGGTCTTCTTATCGCCGGTTTCCTGCTCTGCAAGCTTTTTGATCCGCTCCGCAACCGACAGCAGCGCAACGCCGCCGCCCGGAACGATGCCTTCCTCGACTGCCGCACGGGTCGCGTTCAAAGCGTCCTCCATACGGAGCTTCGAATCCTTCATTTCGACCTCGGTCGCCGCGCCGACTGCGATCACCGCAACGCCGCCCGCGAGCTTTGCGAGCCGCTCCTGCAGTTTTTCCTTGTCGTAATCGGAGGTCGTTTCCTCGATCTGCGCACGGATCGACTTCACGCGCGCTTTGATCTCGTTCGGATCGCCGGCGCCTTCGACGATAACGGTCTTTTCCTTATCGACCTTGACCTGCTTTGCGCTGCCGAGCTGCTGAATCGTCGTTTCCTTGAGGTCCATGCCGAGCTCGTCGGAAATCACCTGGCCGCCGGTCAGGATCGCGATATCCTGCAGCATTTCCTTGCGTCTGTCGCCGAAGCCCGGCGCCTTGACCGCAACGCAGGTGAACGTGCCGCGCAGCTTGTTGATGACAAGCGTTGCAAGCGCTTCGCCTTCGACGTCCTCGGCGATGATCAGAAGCTTCCGACCCGACTGCGCGATCTGCTCGAGCAGCGGAAGGATCTCCTGGATGTTGCTGATCTTCTTTTCGGTGATCAGAATGAACGGATTGTCAAGCACCGCTTCCATCTTATCGGTGTCGGTCGCCATGTACGCTGAGCAATATCCGCGATCGAACTGCATGCCCTCGACGATGTTCAATTCGGTCTTCATGGTCTTGCTCTCCTCGATCGTGATGACGCCGTCGTTGCCGACCTTCTCCATCGCGTCCGCGATCATCTTGCCGACCGTTTCGTCGCTTGCGGAGATCGCCGCAACCTGCTCAATCGCCTGTTTCGAACCGACCGGAACGGAAAGCTTTTTCAGTCCTTCGACCGCTTCCGTGACCGCCGCTTCGATCCCGCGGCGCACCACCATCGGGTTCGCGCCGGCAGCAACGTTGCGAAGTCCTTCACGCACCATTGCCTGTGCAAGTAGCGTCGCCGTGGTCGTACCGTCGCCCGCGACGTCGTTGGTCTTGGTCGCGACTTCCTTCACAAGCTGCGCCCCCATGTTCTCGAACGGGTCCTCGAGCTCGATCTCTTTTGCGATCGTAACGCCGTCGTTGGTAATGAGCGGCGCGCCGAACTTCTTTTCGAGCACGACGTTGCGGCCCTTCGGTCCGAGCGTGATCTTCACGGTATCGGCGAGCTGATTCAATCCGCTCTCCAGTGCTTTTCTGGCTTCTTCACCGTATTTTAACTGCTTTGCCATACTGATGACCTCCTGTTATTCCACGACTGCAAGAATATCGCCCTGCTTGATGACGATGACTTCCTGCCCGTCCAGTTTTACTTCCGTGCCGGCATACTTCGAATAGACGACCTTGTCGCCGACTTTCACGACCATTTCCACATCCTTTGCGCCCGGTCCCACAGACAGCACTTCCGCCATCTGCGGTTTTTCCTTTGATGCGCTCGTCAGAAGAATGCCGCCCTTGGTGACCTCTTCCGTTTCGATGTTGCGGATCACAACGCGATCAAACAACGGTTTTAACGTCATAGCTCTATTCCTCCTGCATATTCTTTTAGCACTCTTTTTGTCCGAGTGCTAACCATCGTCCCTATTATAGTGTCCGCCTCTGAGAATGTCAACCGACGAAATGCAACGAAGTTGTGAACTCTCGTTGATCGCTGCAAAAACGATGGAATGAGACAAAATATCGCACTTCGTGCGCTTGCAAAGCGCGAAAAAACAGGATATACTCGAACCATGATTAAGACGTATAAAATCGGCGGCATGCATTGCGCCGCCTGTGCCGCGTCGGTGGAACGCGTCACGAAAAAGCTGCCCTTTACCGACAGCGCGCAGGTCAATCTGCTCACGGAAAAACTGACGGTGCGCGGGGAAGGAATCGACGACGCCGCGGTGATCGCCGCGGTGGAACGCATCGGCTTTACCGCCGAACCGTACGCGGAAGAGATGCGCCGGTCCGCCGCGGCAAAGAAGCGCGAAGAACAGAAAAAACAGCTCCTTCGGCTGATCCTGTCCGTTGTATTCGCCGTCCCGCTGATCGTTCTGGCGATGGGACCCATGGTGTTCCATATGCCGCTTCCGTTCGGGCTCACTATGGATTCCCCGATCTATGCCGTGATTCAGCTTGTGCTGACGATCCCGATCCTGATCCTCGGACGCGGATTCTTTGTCCGCGGGTTCAAGGCGCTGTTTTCGGGCGGAGCCAGCATGGATACGCTCGTCGCCGTCGGGGTCGGAACGGCTTTCCTTTACTCCTTATACGGAACGGTCCGCTGTATCTTAAACGACGCGCAGATCATCCCGAACGAATCGCACATCATGCTGTATTATGAATCCGCCGGCATGATCCTCACGCTCGTTACGCTCGGCAAGTATCTCGAGAGCATCTGCATGACGCGTACCACACGCGCGATCGAGGAGCTGGAAGCGCTGAAGCCGGAATCGGCGACGGTCTTAAAGCCCGACGGCTCGACCGCCGTGATCCCGACCTCGGAACTGCTCGTGAACGATCACGTTCTCGTGCATCCCGGAGAACGGATTCCCGCCGACGGAACGCTTTTGAGCGAGTATGCTTCGATCAACGAATCCATGCTGACCGGCGAAAGCCTTCCCGTTGACAAGCACGCCGGCGATCCGGTCGCGTGCGGCAGTATCGCGGAGGGCGTTGCGTTCACATTCGAGGTGCGCGGCACCGGCGAGGAAACCGGACTCGGTCGTATGATCCGCATGGTCGAAGACGCGCAGAACGAAAAAGCGCCGATTGCGCGGATGGCGGATCGCATCAGCCGCTGGTTCGTGCCGGTCATCATCGGGATCGCGCTGATCGGCGCGATCGTCTGGGGCATTTTGAAGGGTCTCGACGATGCGGTGCGCGTCGGCGTGACCGTGCTCGTCATCGCGTGCCCGTGCGCCATGGGACTCGCTACGCCGACGGCGATCATGGTCGGAACCGGTCAGGCGGCAAAAAACGGCGTGCTGTTCAAAAGCGGCGCGGCGCTGGAAGCCCTGCACGGCGTGACGACGCTTGCGTTCGACAAGACCGGCACCGTTACGGAGGGCAAACCGATCGCTACGGGTCTGCACGCGATCGGCATGGAGGAAGACGCGTTTTTGCAGCTGTTCGCTTCGGCGGAACAGCCGAGCGAACACGTGCTTGCCCGTGCCGTCAAAGCAGCCGCGTCCGAACGCGGACTTGCGCTTCTCCCCTGTTCCTCGTATACCGCGTTTGCCGGAATGGGCGCAAAGGCGGAGGTTGACGGACGAACGCTGTATTTCGGCAATCGCGCGTTTATCGAACAGAACGGCACGGTCGATATCGACACGCCCGACACCGACGCGTCGATCCTGTATCTGTCCGAAAGCGGTCGTCTGCTCGGGTATGTTCTGGTCTCCGATACCCTGCGCAAGGACAGCAAAGCGCTCTTTGCCGAGCTCAGACGCATGGGCAAAAAGACCGTCCTGCTCTCCGGCGACCGGAGCGCAACGGCGGAACGGATCGGTCGTGAACTCGGCGCGGACGTGATCTGTTCCGAGCTTCTTCCCGATCAGAAGCTTGCGTACATCGATTCTCTTCGGTCCGAAGGCGAGACCGTCGCCATGGTCGGCGACGGCGTCAACGACGCGCCCGCTCTTGCGAAAGCGGATCTCGGGTTTGCGGTCTCCGACGGCACGGACGTCGCGGTCGAATCGGCGGACGTCGTTCTGACCGGCGGCAGGGTCGGCAAGATCCCGGAGGCGTTCCGGGTTTCGAAAGAGACGCTGCGCGTGATAAAGCAGAATCTCTTTTGGGCGCTGTTCTATAACTGCATCTGCGTTCCTCTGGCGCTGTCCGGTCTGCTGCAGCCGTGGATGGGCGCGCTTGCGATGAGCTTTTCTTCTGTTTCGGTCGTCACGAACGCGCTCCGACTGCGTCCGATTCTCAAAAAACACCGAAATTTGCAAAAATAATCCTTGCAATGTGGATTTCTTTGTGTTAAAATGTACTCCGTTCGTATCGGGAACGACCGAGCGGACAAATCTTACAGGGGGTGAAATGCTTTGGCAAACATCAAGTCTGCAATGAAGCGTGCGAAGACGTCCGAAGGTGAAAACCTGAGAAATCGCATGGACAAGTCCAAACTGAAGACCGCTGTCCGCCGCTTTGATGAAGCGCTGAAGTCCGGCGATAAGGAAGCGATCGAAACGACCTATGTCACGGCTGTCAAGACCGTCGACCGTTCCGCATCCAAAGGCGTGATCCACAAGAACGCCGCAGATCGCAAAAAGGCACAGTTGGCAAAGAAGCGCAACGCTGAGAACAACTGATCCCCGGTAGATTCAACGAGTCGAGCGTCCGATGCATTCGGACGCTTTTGTTATGGTATCACCTTGCGTTTCGGATGCGCTTCGTTTACAATAGATACAGAATTGAGAGGAACACCATGGCTACGGACGGACTTTCCCTTTACGCGTGTATCCGCGAGCTTCAAGCGCTTCAAAACGGACGCATCGACAAGGTACAGCAGCCGAATAAGGATATCCTGATCCTGCACGTTCACGCACCCGCGCTCGGGCGGGTACGTCTGATGCTCTGTATCCATGCGGAAAACGGGCGCATCCAGCTTGTTTCGCACGGGTTTGAGAATCCGGAAACGCCGCCTTCGTTCTGTATGCTGCTTCGGAAATATCTGATCGGCGCACGCATTGCGGAGGTTTCGCAGGCGGGCATGAACCGGATCGCAGTGTTTTCGCTGTACGGCAAGAACGAGCTGAAAGACGACGTACAGATGAAGCTGATCGTCGAACTGATGGGCAAGCACGGAAACGTCTTCCTGCTCGACGCGGACGGAAAGATCCTCGACTGCATGCGGCACTTCGGACTTTCCGACCGGGCGGCACGGCTGTGTCTTCCGAACGTGCCGTACGAAGCCCCACCCGAAGCGCAGAAGCTGTTTCCGTTCGAAGCGGACGCAGCCGACCTCGAACGCTGCGCGAACGGACGCATGCCGGGCGAATGGCTCTCGGAGTCCGTGCACGGCATTTCACGGCTTTGCGCCGAACAAATCGTTTCGGAAGGAACGCCGCAGAGCGAGATCGTTCCCTCCGTCCTTTCCGTCTTCCGGGCTCTCAAAGCGGGCGAGATCGAGCCGTGCGTGATTCCGGGCGCGGGCGTTCTGCCGTTTTTGCCGAAGAATGCCGGCTATACGGCGTATCCGAGCATGAACGACGCACAGGACGCGTTCTACCGCCAGCGTGACGAGCAGGCGATGATCACCAAATCGCGCACGTCGCTGCGCGCCGTGCTGGATCGGGCAAAGAGACGCGCCGAGAAGCGAATGGAAGAGTTTCAGCATACGATCGGCGACACGGAGCGCATGGAGCGCGACCGGCTGTACGGGGAGCTTCTGACCGTTTCGCAAAGCGCCGCGTCCGGCTCGCGCAAATCGGTCGTCGTGCAAAACTACTATGCCGATCCGCCCGAACCGATCGAGATCCCGCTGGATCCGAAGCTTTCCGTTTCCGAAAACGCGCGCAGGTATTTCAAGCGGTATCAGAAAAACAAGGCGGCGCGCGCCTACGCGCTCGAACAGAGCGAAGCGTTACTCGCCGAGATCGAATACCTTGACGGACAGCTTCTGAACGTCTCCGCGTGCACGACCAACGAGGAGCTTTCCGAGATCCGCGACGAGCTGATCCGCCTGCACTACATCCGTGAATCTGCCGAGCAGAAACGTCGTCCGGCATCCGTAAAAAGCGCGCCGATCCGGTATCGTACACCTTCCGGTATCGAAATTCTTGTCGGCAAAAACAATCTGCAGAACGAAAAACTGATCCGCACCTCGGATCCCGGCGCGACATGGCTGCACGCAAAGGGCGTTCCGGCGTCGCACGTCGTTTTGAACGCCGCCGCGCCGTCGCGCGAAGACCTGCTGCTTGCCGCAAAGATCGCCGCGTTTCACAGCGGCGCGTCGGCATCGGAGAACGTGCCGGTCGACTACACGCTGATCCGGCACGTAAAGAAACCGTCCGGCGCGAGGCCCGGCTTTGTAAACTATTTTCATCAGCACACGCTGTATGTCACGCCCGATCAGGAGGCGATCGAACGCTATCGGATCAAGGAGGATCTATGAAACTGCTGCTTGCTACAAACAACGCGCATAAGGCGCGCGAGATCCGGGAGATTCTCGGCGAACGCTTTTCCGAAATTCTGACCATGAAGGAAGCCGGCATTGAGCTTGACGTGGACGAGGACGGCTCGACCTTTGCGGAGAACGCGCAAAAAAAAGCGCGGGAAACGCTCGCATATGTCGGCGACCGGTTCGACGCGGTGCTTGCCGACGACAGCGGGCTGTGCGTCGATGCGTTAAACGGCGCGCCCGGCGTGTACTCCGCACGGTTTTCGGGTGACGCGCACAACGACGCAAAGAACAACGAAAAGCTGATCGAGCTGTTAAAAGACGTTCCGGATCCTTTGCGCACCGCTCGATTCTGCTGCTGCGTCGCGCTTCAAAGGGTCGGCGCCGAACCGATCGTCGCGCAGGGCGAGGTCGAAGGCACGATCCTTCACGAATCACGCGGCGAAAACGGGTTCGGATACGATCCGTTCTTCTTCTACGCGCCGTTTCAAAAGAGCTTTGCCGAGCTTTCCGCCGATGAAAAAAACGCCGTCAGCCACCGGAAACGCGCGCTGCAGAAGCTGAAGGAGGCGCTCGATGTCGAAAATCGCGGTCGTTTCTGATACGCACGGCTTAATCGAGAACATTCGTCCGCTTCTGCATCGGCTCGGTCAGGTCGACGCGCTGTACCATCTCGGCGATCACGCGGCGGATGCGATCGAGCTTTCGCGCATCCTGAACTGCGGGTATGTTGCCGTACGCGGAAACTGCGACCCGTTCTCCCCCGCTCCGCTCGATACCATAGTCGACTGGCACGGCCACAGGATTCTGTTGCTGCACGGACATACCGTGTCCGGACGGCAGCATCTGTATTACGCCGCAAAACAGGCGAACGCCGATGCGGTCCTGTTCGGTCATTCGCATGTGCCGTCCGTTGAGACGGTCGAAGGCGTGCTGATGCTCAATCCCGGCAGTCTCTCGCGCCCGCGCACGCCGAAAGGCCCGAGCATGGCGCTGATCAAGCTCAGCGATACGGAACTCACCGCCGAGCTTCTGTTTTTGAACAGTCTGTGAAAGAAACGAATTCACAGTTTTTCAACACTTTTATGCATTGACAAGCGGGGGTATTCAAAGTAAACTGAATACCGAACTCACGATTTTATCCGAAAGGTTTTTATACACATGAAAAAGCGTATCTGCGCGGTAGTCATAGCTCTGCTGTTCGTTCTCGCACTCGTACCGTTCAACCGCATATCGTCCGCGCAGGCGGACAGTTTCGACCTCGGTTCCGTCTATGAACCGTATTTTATTCTGGTCAACGCGGATGAACCGACCGTCGCCTACAAAGGCATCGAAAAGGAAGCGGACAAGCAGGTCTATCCTGCCAGCACCACGAAGATTCTGACCTGTATCGTCGCGCTGGAAAAGGGGAATCTTGACGACATGGTCACCGTGTCGGAAAACGCGGTCGATTTCAGCCGCGGCAATTCGCTGATGGGCCTTGAAGCGGGAGACGAGTTCTCCATGCGCGATCTTCTGTACGGCATGATGCTGCCTTCCGGCAACGACGCCGCGATCGCGATTGCGGAGCATATTTCAGGCTCCACCGAGGCGTTTGCCGATCTGATGAATCAAAAAGCGCAGGAGCTCGGCATGACGCATTCGCATTTTGTGACCGTGCACGGCAAGCAGAACGACAATCACTATACGACCGTGCGCGATATGGCGCTTCTGACGGCGTACGCGCTGAAGAACGATTCGTTCCGCGAAATCGTCGGTGCGAAAACGTATCTGGCGGAAAGCGGTCCGAGAGCGATCTCGCTGGTGAACTCGAACCGGCTTCTGGTCGATACGCCCGCTTCGGAAGATCTGCCGAACCCGATCTCCTGCCTGTATGAATACGCCATCGGCGTAAAAACCGGCGATACCAATGCGGCGGGCAAGTGCCTGATCGCCGCGGCGGAGCGCGAAGGCATCACGCTGATCGCGGTCCTGTACGGCGGAACGCTCAACGATCCCGAATACAACGACGGCTGGACACAGGCGCGCAAGGACCGGTTCAACGTCCGCCGCTTTGAGGATGCGATCAGCATGTTCAATTATGCGTACGGCGAGATGACGCAGACGCTGACCGTCGCCGAGTTGAAAAACCTCGGATTCCCGGTCGAGTTTACGGTCGACATTTCCAATGCGCAGACGGATGATCCGCAGGGCGGCAAGCTCGTCGCAAAAGCCGATCTTTCCGATGAGCAGACGATAACACTGATGCAGCCGGTTTTGGACAGCATGCGCGCCGACATGAACTCGGTCGCAAAGACCAACTTCACGAACATCTACGCGCCGATCGGCGAAGGCGCCGTCATCGGCAGCGTCACCTATTCCTATAACGATAAGATCCTTCTGAGCGCAAACCTCATTGCGACGCGCAGCGTCAAAGAAGGCAACGCGCAGATCGACGTGGCGACGCAAACCGCCCAAGCCGACATCGGCTCGCTGATCGGGGAACCGAACGCCACGGTTTTGGAAGGCGATCCCGATTCCACCGGCGGATGCGCGTCCGTTCCGAAGAATATGAAATGGGTCCTGATCGTGCTTCCGATCATCTTTGTGCTTCTGATCATCTGCGTCACGATGTTCATCGTGTACCTGAACGCCGAAGCCAAGCGCCGCAAGCGAGCCGCAGCCCGTCGCCGCGCCGCGCGTCAGGCGCGTGAGAACGGATACCGATCGGACCGGTAAGGAAATCAAAAATGAAAAAACACGTACTCCTCTTCCTGCTTGCGCTCCTCCTTCTCCCCTTCAAAGGGTTCGCCGAAACCGGCGATTCGACAGGATTCGAGCTTGACAAGCTCGGAGAGGATACTGTTTTTTTGGTCAACGCGGACGATCCCGACCACGCCGTTTTGAACCTGGCGAAAAACGAGAACGAACGCCGTTACCCCGCAAGTACGACAAAGATTTTAACCTGCATCATCGCGCTCGAAACCGCAGATCTTGACGAACCTGTCAAGGTCAGCAAACGCGCCTGCGATCTCAGCCCAAAAAACTCCAAGATGGGACTGAAACCCGGCGAGTCTTTCCCACTGATCGACCTGTTGTACGGTCTGATGCTGCCTTCCGGAAACGACGCGGCGATCGCGATCGCCGAGCATATCGGCGGAAGCGTTTCCGGCTTTGCAGAACTCATGAACAAAAAAGCAGCCGAGCTGAACATGCACGATTCCCACTTCACCAATCCGAGCGGACTGCATAACAGCGATCACTATACGACTGCGCACGATCTCGCCGTTCTGACGGCGTACGCGCTTCAAAACGAACTGTTTGCGCGCATCGTTTCGACCGTGGTTTACGACGCGCAATCCACGGCGGGACGCAAGATCGAGCTGCGCAATGTAAACCGGCTCCTGCGCGACGCGACCGCGTCCGACTATAAGCCGTATTCCTGTCTCTACGAATACGCGATCGGCGTCAAAACCGGCGATACGCATTTAGCCGGCCGCTGTCTGGTCGCTGCGGCAAGGCGCGGAGATACCACCTATATCTGCGTGCTCCTGCACGGAGAAGCTGCGCCGGACGGCGCAAAGCGGCTGGAAAAGGACCGGTATCTTGCGCAGCGGTTCTACGACGCGATCGATCTGTTCGAATACGCGTTTCAGAACGATACGGTCGATCTCTCGATTTCCGATCTCAAGGAGCGGTGTCTTCCCGACACCTATGCGATTCCGCTCGATCCGCAAAAATACGTCGCGACGGAAGCCTTGTATTCGATCGACTGGCACGAAGGCGAATCGTTGTCGCTTCCGCGCTGGCAGGCGGACGTGTTTGCCAAAGACCCGTTTCCCGAGGAGAACCTGCTCTATGAGATCCGCTCCTATACCGCGCCGGTCGGGTCCAAAGCGGGAACGGTCACGATCGAGTCGAACGGCTCCCCCGTCTTTACCGGCGATCTGATCGTCGAAGAATACAACGTACCGCCGACGCCCGAGCCGTCGCCGACGCCCTACTTTCCCGTCACCGAACTCTCGCCGGCTGCAACGCCTGCGCCGAGCGCGGCGCCTTCGGACCCGCCGGGCCTCTTCGAACGGTTTTTCCGGCTTCTCCGGTGCAATCCGACTACGCCGTAAACGGCAATCCGAGCGCTTCAAACGTCTTTTTCCCCGCGATCCCGTCGACCTTCAGCCCGTTCTCTTTCTGAAACCGTTTGACTGCGCGCTCGGTCTTTTTTCCGAACACGCCGTCGACCTGTCCCGGATCATATCCGCGCTTTTTCAGCGCCGTCTGCAGCGATCTTACGTCCTCGCCGCGCATATACGGCGTCGTCAGCTTCAAAAGCCGCGACCGTTCAAAGAACGGCGGTCTGCCGTACCGGTCCCATCCGGAGATGCGCCTCTCGACCACGCCGACGTCGCGTCCCTTCGCTTCGATCGTCGTATCGGAATCGATCGCATAACCCACGTGCACGGCGCGTCCGCCGCTTATGCGAAATGCCATATCCCCTTCGCGCACATCGGCTCGCTTGATTTCGCGGCACATGCTTCTGAGTCCTTCCGCGTTCACGTCATGATCGATCAGGTCATGTTTTAAGAAGAAATACGTCCCGAGTCCGGAGCAGTCAAACGCGCGCAGGACGTCGCCGTAGCCTTCGCGGACCTCTTTCTTCCAGTGCGCGATCGCGCGATCCGCGTTCTTTTTTGTCTTCTCTTTTTTGCGGATCCACGCTTCGGTGATCGTCGGCTTCTTCTGCCCCTGCGCGCCCCATACGTAGATGCTGTGATTCCGCACCTGTTCCTTGAGATATTCCGTAAACTCCGTTGCTTTCATAAAAAAACATCCTCCCCTGCATCATATGTGCAGGAGAGGACGTTCGGTGTCAAATACGTGCTCAGAGGCTCTGCGCAATCGCAACCGCAACGGCGACCGTCGCGCCGACCATCGGATTGTTGCCCATGCCGATGAGACCCATCATCTCAACATGCGCGGGAACCGAGCTTGAGCCCGCGAACTGCGCGTCGCTGTGCATTCTTCCCATCGTGTCTGTCATGCCGTAGGAAGCGGGACCCGCCGCCATGTTGTCGGGATGCAGCGTTCTGCCCGTTCCGCCGCCGGACGCGACGGAGAAGTATTTCTTACCGTTTTCGACGCACCATTTCTTGTAGGTGCCCGCAACCGGATGCTGGAAGCGCGTCGGGTTGGTGGAGTTGCCCGTAATGGAAACGTCCACGTTCTCATGACGCATGATCGCAACGCCCTCGTTGACGTCGTCCGCGCCGTAGCAGCGCACTTTGGCGCGCTCGCCGTCGGAGAACGCCTTGGTGTAAACAACCTTGAGGTCTCCGGTGTAATAATCATACGCCGTCTCTACATAGGTGAAGCCGTTGATGCGGGAAATGATGTATGCCGCGTCCTTGCCGAGACCGTTCAGAATGACCTGCAAAGGCTTTGTGCGGACCTTGTTTGCGGTACGCGCAATGCCGATCGCGCCTTCCGCCGCCGCAAAGGATTCATGTCCAGCGAGGAACGCAAAGCAGCTCGTTTCCTCGCGCAGCAGCATCGCGCCGAGGTTTCCGTGTCCTAAGCCCACCTTGCGCTGATCCGCAACGGAACCCGGAATGCAGAACGCCTGCAGACCGATGCCGATCGCTTCCGCTGCCTCCGCCGCGTTCTTTACGCCTTTCTTGAGCGCGATCGCCGCGCCGACGGTGTACGCCCATCCCGCGTTTTCAAACGCGATCGGCTGAATGCCCTTGACGATGCCGTACGCATCGACGCCGGCTTTGTCGCAGATTGCTTTCGCGTCTTCGAGGTCTTTGATGCCGTACTCGTTCAGCACCTTCGAGATCTTATCGATTCTTCTTTCGTAACCTTCAAATGTAATCATGCGGCACCTCCGTTACGCCATACGCGGATCGATGACCTTGGCGGCGGTTGCGAATCTGCCGTAGGTCCCGATGTTCTTCTCGAACGCTTCCTTGGGATCCATCCCCTTCTTGATTGCGTCCATCATCTTGCCGAGGCTGACGAACTGATATCCGATGATCTCGCCTTCTTCGTCGAGACCGACCTTCAGAACGTACCCTTCCGCCATCTCAAGATAGCGCGGCCCCTTCGCTTTGGTTCCGTACATCGTACCGATCTGCGAGCGGAGTCCCTTTCCGAGATCTTCGAGCCCGGCGCCGATCGTAAGTCCGTCATCCGAGAACGCGCTCTGGCTTCTGCCGTACACGATCTGCAGGAACAGTTCGCGCATTGCGGTGTTGATCGCGTCGCACACAAGGTCGGAGTTCAGCGCCTCAAGAATCGTCTTGCCGGGCAGAATCTCCGCCGCCATCGCCGCGGAATGCGTCATGCCGGAGCAGCCGATTGTCTCGACAAGCGCCTCTTCGATCACGCCCTCTTTGATGTTGAGCGTGAGCTTGCACGCGCCCTGCTGCGGCGCGCACCAGCCGACGCCGTGCGTTAAGCCGCTGATGTCTTTGATTTCCTTTGCCTTGACCCACTTGCCCTCTTCGGGAATCGGTGCCGGCTCATGGTTCGCGCCTTTTTTGACGCATACCATTTCTTCCACGTCACGGGAATACTGCATGGATACTATCCTCCTTACTGATTTCATCTGAATCGACAGTTTTACAACTTGAAATAGTATATCATGAAAAAAGAACCTACGCAAGAACAGATTTGTATGATATAATAGTTTCCAAGATATCCGAGTACGATTCGCCTTCACCCGCTCTTTTAGGCGTGATCCGCGATCGAAGACATTACGCTGCATTTTACGGAGGAGGATCCCATGCAACTTGCCACTTTAATTCTCTGCGGGTTCGCACTTCTGATCGTGACCGTGATCCTATTGATCCTGCTGCTCACGTTCCGCCGCGACGGACAGTCCGAGCTTCGCATGGAGCTGAACAACAGCCTGCAGGCGTTCGGAAAAACGATCTCGGACAACCAGCGCAGCGCCGCCGAAGCGCAGGACAAGCGCCTTTCCGGCATGGAGCAGAGCAGCGCGCTGGATTTCGAGCGGCTGCGCCGCTCGCAGGAGGAACGGCTTTCGACACTGGAGCAGTCCAACGAGCAAAAGCTTGAAGCGATCCGGCAAACGATGGAGCGCCGCCTTTCCGCGATCCAGACCGAAAACGCGGAAAAGCTCGGTGAAATGCAAAAGGTCGTCGATGAAAAGCTGCAGAAAACGCTGGAAACGCGCATCGGCGAATCGTTCAAGGTCGTTTCCGCGCAGCTCGAGCAGGTCTATAAAGGCCTCGGTGAAATGCAGGCGGTCGCATCCGGCGTCACCGATCTTAAGAAGGTTCTGTCAAACGTGAAAACGCGCGGGATCTTAGGCGAAGCGCAATTAAGAGCGATTCTGTCCGAACTGCTTGCGCCCGAGCAGTACGACTGCGACGTCGCAACGGTGCCGGGCTCGCGCGATCGCGTGGAGTTTGCGATCCGTCTTCCCGGCGACGGCGAGAACATCGTGTATCTGCCGATCGACGCAAAGTTCCCCGGCGAGACCTACGCCGCGCTGCAGGACGCTTACGAACAGGGTTCTCCGGAGGCGATCTCGCAGGCGGCAAAGATGCTCGAAACGCGTCTCAAAGCGGAAGCAAAAGATATCCACGACAAGTACATCGATCCGCCGCACACAACGGATTTCGGCATCCTGTTCCTGCCGTTTGAAGGACTCTACGCCGAAGCGGTCAACCGCGGTCTCATCGAGCAGCTGCAGCGCGCGTACCGCGTGAATTTGACCGGGCCCTCCACCATGGCGGCGTTTTTGAACAGCCTGCAGATGGGCTTCCGCACGCTTGCCATCCAGAGCCGCAGCAGCGAAGTGTGGCAGGTGCTCGGCGCGGTCAAGACGGAGTTTGAGAAGTTCGGCGACGTGCTTGAGCATTCGCAGGCAAAGCTGCAGCAGGTCCACAACGACCTCGACACTCTGATCGGCGCACGGTCCCGCGCCATCACCCGAAAGCTCAAGGACGTGGAAAAGCTCGATACGGCGGAAGCAAGCAAGATGCTGGATTCGTGAAATCTACAAAGGAACGAGAAAGGCGCCTGCAAAACAGGCGTCTTATGTTTTATCCTTTCGTATGCTTTTCGAACCAGTTTGTGATCTCCGTCAACCGGCGAATCCGGTGCTTCGGTTTGCCGGACCGCGACAGCTCATGGTTCTCGCCGTGGAACAGGACAAGCCTTGCCGTTACGCCGCGGTCCACAAGCGCCGCGTACATCTGCAGCCCCTGGTCGATCGGGCAGCGGTAATCCTCGTCCGAGTGGATGAACAGCGTCGGCGTTTTGACGTTCTCGGCATACTTTAACGGCGAATGCGCCCAAAGTTTTTCCGGTTCCGAATAGAAATCCGCGTCGTTCTGATCGCCCGCAAAGTAGTATCCGATGTCCGATATTCCGTAAAAGCTGAGCCAGTTCGAGATCGAGCGCTGCGACGCCGCACAGCAGAACCGGTCGGTATGCCCGATGATCCAGTTGGTCATGAACCCGCCGTAACTGCCGCCCGTCTCGCAGACGCGCTTCGGATCGATCGACGGATACGCCTTCAGAACAGCGTCCGCAAAGTCCATCAGATTATGATAGTCGGTCTCGCCGTACTGTCCGCGGATGTCGGCGAACGCATCGCCCTTCCCGTCGGAACCCTTCGGATTGCAGAAGAACACGAAATATCCCATGCCGGCGAAGACCTGCATCTCATGATAGAACACCGTCCCGTATACCGTCTTGGGTCCGCCGTGGATATCGAATACCGCCGGATACTTCTTTTCAGGGTCATAGTCTTTGGGTTTCAGCACCCATCCGTCGATGGAAAGACCGCAGCTTTCGATCGAGAGCGGCTCGCATTTCGCCACATAGCGGTCTTTCAGCGCGTCGTCATTAAAATGGCTGATCTGCCTGAGCGCGCCGGTCTTGAGGTCCTTTTCGTACAGTTCCTGCAACCTGCCCTCGTACAGTGCGATCAAGAGCGCCGTATCGCTTGCGTCGCACACGGCATAATCGTCCACACTGCCGCGTTCCGGGGCTACGGTACGTTCGGTTCCGTTTGCGTCAAGCGCATACAGGTTTGCGCTGTCCAGGCGCGTGGAAACGTAATACAGCAGGCCGTGCGCGCTCTTGAACGACTCGCCGCCGCCGTGGCGAACGTCGCTTCCGACCGAGTTCCAAAGTCCCTCGCCGTTCTTTATTAAGAGCGTCAGCTCGCCGGAATCCCGATCGACCGAATAGAAATCTCCGTTCTGATTCAAGCCGTGCGCGCGATTGTCCGAGCCGACCATGATAAGCCGTTCACCGACAGATTTCAGAAGCATGACCGAGAAATCCCGATACGTTTTGAGAAGCGAGCTCTCTCCGGTTAGCGTGTTCAGGCAGTACAGAGAAGACTCCGCGACCGGACTTTTTGCTGCATACGCGTTGCCGGCATAATACACGGTATCGCCGATCACCGCAACCGAATCCACCGAAAACAGCGGTTCGGTCACACGCTGCATCTCCAGGGGATCGGTTTTTACAAGAAACAACGCCGTGCGCTGCTTGTTTACAACGCCCGCGCCGTTGAACCGGTACGGCAGCTCGTCAAAGACCTCATAATCCTTCTCCTCCGCATACCGTTTCATCAATTCCGCGCGTTCTTCGTCGTTTATCCGGTATGCATCCGGCTCGTTCGCGTCGATATCGGCAAGCGCGGCAAATACGCCCTCTCGAATCGGAATCAGCCGATGGACGGACAGCGGCAGCGTAAACGCGCGGATCGCTTCCCCGCCGCAGAGATCGAGCTCGAATTTGGTGCATATATGATTATCAAATGAGTAATAATAATCTTCGATACAAGAATAACATATCTTCCCATAATCATCAGTAGAAAAACATTTATA
>CAJOKM010000003.1 GCA_905235205.1 uncultured Clostridia bacterium
ATGAACGTCGGCGGCATCTTCGAGTGCTACAATAAGCCGGTTGTCACCATGACGTACGAGACCTTAAAGGATCATCCGCTGATCGACAAGAGCACGATCGGACTTTCCGGTTCTCCCACGAACATTCTGACCTCCTTCACGCCGCCGCAAAAGGGCGCGGGCACCATGCTCGAAGGCGACGGAAAGGAAACCACCGACAAGCTCGCGGGCATCCTTGCCCAAAAGCACATGATCTGAGGAAGGGGGAACGGAATTATGGCATTCAACAGCACCGAAATCGAAGCCTTCAAAAACGTCTGGGTCTTCTGCGAACAGCGGAACGGCGAAATGATGCCCACCACGTTTGAACTGATCTCCGAGGGCAGAAAGCTTGCCGACGAGCTCGGCGTACAGCTTTGCGGCATCCTTTTGGGCGACGGTGTGGACGGCATCGCGCCAGAGCTCGGCACATACGGCGCGGACAAAGTCTACGTGTATAACAGCCCGCTTCTGAAACACTTTACCACCGACGCGTATACCAAGGTCATCGCCGACGCGGTCGAGACGTTCAAGCCGGAGATCCTGCTGTTCGGCGCGTCCACGATCGGACGCGACCTCGCGCCGCGCTGCGCGGCACGGCTGCACACCGGTCTTTGCGCGGACTGCACGCATCTGGACATCGACCTTGACAATTACCAGAAATTCCTGCGTGAAGCGTCGACGCTGCCCGAGGAGCGCATCGAGCGCACCAAGAGCGTGCGCGTCGCCGGCGCGGACCATTCCGTGGCGCGCGATCTGAAGATGACGCGTCCGGCGTTCGGCGGACACCTCATGGCGTCCATCATCTGCCCGCGCTTCCGCCCCGCGATGGCGACGGTCCGCCCGGGCGTGATGAAGAAACGCGAGAACCCGCGCACCGCCGAGATCCTGCATCCGGCGTTTGCGCTTGCGGCAGAGGACATCAAGACCGAGGTCGTCGAGACCGTCAAGGCGGCGAAAAAGCTCGTCGACCTGATCGGCGCGGACTTCATCGTGTCCGTCGGCCGCGGCATCAGTAAGGACGTGGAAAAGGGTCTCGCGCTTGCCGAAGAGCTCGCGAACGAGCTCGGCGGCGTGGTCGGCGCGTCGCGCGCGTGCGTGGACGCGGGCTGGATCAGCGCGGATCATCAGGTCGGGCAGACCGGCAAGACCGTGCATCCCAAGGTGTACGTCGCGCTCGGCATCTCCGGCGCGATCCAGCACAAGGCGGGCATGCAGGAATCCGAATGCATCATCGCCGTCAATAAGAACGCGACCGCGCCGATCTTCGAGTGTGCGGATTACGGCATCGTGGGCGACCTCTTCAAGGTCGTGCCCGAGCTGATCGAATCCATCCGCGCGCAAAAAGCGGCAAAGTAAAATAAGCCAAACATCCCGGGGACTTGCTCCCCGGGATGTTTTTCTCCTGTCGCGCATAGCGAACCTGCTGATGAAATGGCAAAAAAACAAGTTTTTTGAAGGAACGTGAAGAAATTTTCCGATCCACAGCGCCTATATCGATATGATAGAGGCAATTTGAAAAAGCGAGGGACGCAAATTGGCAAACAGGCTGATCAATTACTTCACGCAGCACTATGACGATCTGATCGTTACCGCCGTGCGGATCACCCGAAACGTTGCGGACGCAGAGGACGTCATGCAGAACGTCGCGGTCGCGCTATGCAAAAGGGACAGCGAGGCGGAGAGCGTGGGAAACTGCGGCGCGTTCATTGCAGTCTGTATCCGCAGGGCGGCGATCAGCATGTTCCGTCACAGATCGCACGAACAGGTGACCGATCCGTATTTTCTGGAGATCTATCAGGAGCGCGCGGCGGAGAGTGAGGCAAACGACCGGTCGGGCTACGCGTACGCGGAGTGGGTGTCGTCCCTTGAAAGCCATCTTGGCGAATACCCCGAAGAAATGCGAAACGCCTTTATCGCACACTACGTCGACGGCGTTCCGCTGGAAACGCTCGGCGAACAGCTCGGGCTGTCCGTCAAGGCGCTCTCCGGGCGGTTCGCAAGGATGCGGAAGGCGCTGAAAAACAGCTCGCGATCCATGTTCGATCAATTCAACGTGCTGATCCTCTTCTGAAAACGCTATGAACGGATATCGAAAACTTACCGGACCGGAAAGAAAGCAGATCGAGCGGACGGCGTTGGACCATCCGTTTTTCGACGTGCCCGGAACGGTTCTTTCGCGGAAGGAAGCGAAGGCGATCGTCTGCGCCGCCGCGGATCGGAAAACCGGAACGGAGATCGTAAAGGAAGCGTGTATCAAAGCGGGCGTTCCGTATCCCGCGTCGCTCGACGCGCGTCCGCGGCTGTCCGAGACGTTCAAAGAACTTTTCACGGTGCCGGCGATCCGCCGCATAGGCATTGCCGTGCTCGCGCTGATCCTGATCGTCGTCTTCTTTGCCGCCACGCCGATCGGAAGATCGGTGGCGGAAAGCGTGATCCGGTACATTGGAACGGTGATGGACGGAGGCGAACTGATCATCAACCGGAGCGACGTCGATAATCCGTCGACGATCGTTTCAAATGATAAAAACGAAGTCAAAGACACAATATGGGTTGAGAGCGAAGATACTGCCGTGTATCTGGACTCGTTCGCCGCGTTTACGGAGACGACGGGAATAACGCCGTTCGTACTGCCGCTGCCGTGCATAGAACTGTACTACAACTATGACGAGATGATTGACTACCTGGCGCTGTTTGCAACGTATGAGACGCCCAGCGGTATCGTCATTACAGTACAGATCTGGGGCGTAGAAGATATGGGCTTTCGAGCGGAAACAGATTTTACGGTGTATGACACAGATAATTCGATCTATTATTCAATCGGGGGAGCAAGCGGTGAAATCGATTGTGTAAAGATACTGGAGGATTCCGTTTTTACGCTGACGTCCCGTGGCAGCTATACGCTGGACGAGCTGATCGGCATGCTGACGGGCCCGGATGCGGGCACTGTTGATGCAACGATCGACGACAGCGACGATACCGAGTTGTACGTCTACGTGGATTCTTTTGAAGAATTCACGGAAGCGACGGGGAAAACGCCGTTCGTGCTGCCGCTGCCGCAGAAGGAACTGTACTATTTCAATGTGCCCGGAGAAGATGAACTGACGCTGTTCGCAAGATACGACGTGCCGGACGGAAGTCTCGTTGAGTTTCAGATCTGGAACGCGGAGGATCTGGCTTGCTTCGCATCGACGGACTATAGGGCGTACGGCACGGACGGATCTCTCTTTATTGCGATCGAAGACGACGGAACCATCTGCTGCAAAAAACTGCTCGAAGACTCCGTCCTCTCTCTGACGTCCAAAACTGTCTATACGCTGGACGAGCTGATCGATATGCTGAAAGACGGGTAGGCTGCGTGGAATTTTGACGCGCCCGTGCGTCAATTTATTATAGGAGCGGCGCTCCGGTCTTTTTGAACGAAACGAAAGACGGTCTATCGCGGTTTTTTGAAGGAGGATTCAAACATGAAAAAACGCTTGCTGGCATTCGTTCTCTGCGTACTGCTTGCCGCAACGGCGCTCCCGCTGACGGCGGCAGCCGAAACGGCGGTTCTGTTCGCTTCGTCGGGCGGCTCGTCGCATTTTCTGGATATCAATGCAGCAAACTTCCCGGACGAGAGCCTGCGGTCGTACATCATCAGAGAACACCATGCAAAGTGGGACTCCAAAACAAGAAGCTACTATATGACGGAGGAACAGGTCAAGGCGGCGACCGTTTTTGATATCAAACTGTCTTTCTTTATTCCTTTACACCTCGGTCCGATCACCGATTTCAAGGGAATTGAGCATTTTACGGAACTGCGCGTACTGAGCTGCTATACGGATGGATTGACAAAGGTATCCCTCAAGAACCTGGATCTTCGTAACAATACAAAACTGGAGGAACTCTCCGTGCGGGAGTACCTTCTTTCGTCGCTCGATCTAACCCGGAATACGGCGCTGAAGAAAATCTGCATCTTCGGAGACTGGCTGGAGCTGGAGTCTCTGGAACTCGGAAGGAAACCGAACCTGACGTATCTGGAGCTCAGACATCATCAATTCAACGGGTGGGCGTCGATCACGCGGCTGGATGCGTCGCAGTGTCCCGCGCTGGAAACGCTTCTCTGCGAGAGATTGATGCTCAATTGGGTCGATCTGAGCAAGTGCACCGCGCTGAAAGACGTTACGCTGAATGACTGCCGCCTGTCGAAGCTGGATCTGACCAGAAGCAAAAAATTAGAAAAACTGGTTTGTTGCGATAACGTCATCACCGATCTCAGACTCGGCGAAAAACCGGCGATGACGCATTTGAACGTAAATCGCAACCGGCTGACGGAACTGGACGTCAGCGGGTATACCAAGCTCACACAGCTCAGCTGCGCGTGGAACCGTATGACGGAACTGGATGTGTCAAAAAACACCCGTCTGACGCTTTTGGACTGCCGCGGCAACGAGTTCGAGACGCTGGATCTGAAAAAGAATGCCGCGCTCAAGACGCTGTACTGCGATCAGAACCGGCTGACGGAACTGGATCTTTCGAAGAACACCAAGCTGGACAATCCCATGGTGAACTGGCAGGAGATCTATTCTGCGGAACCGTTTCAGGAATCGGGTTCTCAATATACCTTCGATCTCGGCGCGCTCGTGGCCGATCCGTCGAAAATCAGCGTGGACGTCGAGCGCAACCAGGTCTTCGTGGACGATTATGATTACACCTGCTCGTACGACAAATCCACGGGGATCCTGACCGCGTCGAAGGCGGTCGGCAAGATCGCGTATCTGTATGACACCGGAAGAGGCAAAATGGAAGTCCAGGTCATGGTGGGACCCGGGCCGGAGATCGGTCGTATCGATTTGGCGAAAACCAACCTTGATTACAAGGGCACGACCCCGTACATGGTCTACGACGGAGCCGAAAAAGCGCCGGCGTTTGCCGTATACGGAAAGGACGGCTGGTTGATTTCGCCCGTTTACTACGAGTATTCGTATACGGACAACGTTCTGCCCGGAACGGCAAAGCTCGTCGTGAAGATGAAAGGATCGAACAAAACCATGAGCGCATGGTTCAAGATCTATCTGCCTGCGACGACAACTACGACGGTGCAGAACGTGCAAAACGGCATCCAGATCAGCTGGAAGAAGGTCAACGGCGCGAAGGGATACGTCATCTACCGTCGCGCGTGGAATCTGGTCGACAAAGGATGGACAACCTTCGAACGCTGGAACAATACGACCAAGACCACGTGGACGGATACCAAAGTCTATGCGGGCACGCGGTACCAGTACGGCATCAAGGCGTACTTCAAGGATCCGATGGACAACTACAATCTCGGCATCGTCGGACCGCTGAAAACAACGGTGCGCATCACCACGCGAACGCTTTCAAGCGTCACGCCGGGCAGCAAGTCCCTGACGGCGAAGTGGGCGGGATCAAAGCTGTTCACGGGATATCAGGTACAGATCGCGACCGATGCGGCATTTAAGAGCGGTCTCAAGACGGTCACGGTCGGAAACGCGAAGACGTATCAGCAAACGATCAAGGGTCTGAAATCCATGACAACCTATTATGTGCGGATCCGTTCCTACCATGTTTTCGACGGCACGACCTACTACGGGCAGTGGTCGAACGTTCTGTCCTGCAAGGTCAAATAGTCGCGGCATCGGCACCGCCGCAACGAAAACAGAAATGAAACCCGCGGTTGACATCCGCGGGTTTGTGCGATACAATAAACCTTGCGTTGAAGGTGTGAAGTACCGTCCGAACGCAGTCGAAAGAGAGCCTCCGCCGCGGCTGAAAGCGGAGGAACAGAGCACGGACAGGGAAGGTTCGGCACCGGAGCATCTCCGTTTCGGAGCGCTGCCCCGCGTTATCGGGGAAATTGAGAGAAGGGAAAGAATCCCTTAATTTGGGTGGTACCGCGGAAACAGGGTTTTTCGTCCCATGCGTTTGCATGGGGCGTTTATTTTTTGCAAGGAGGACGGAAATGGACAATAGGATCCAACGGCTGCGCGAGCAGTTTTTAGAAAACCTGCAGCGCGCGAACGCCGCGGAGGCGTTTGAAGAGCTGCGCGTTCAGTATCTCGGCAAGAAAGGCGAGATCACGGGACTTTTGAAGAATATGGCTTCGATCGAGCCCGAACGGCGCAAGGAGTACGGCGCGCTGGTGAACCAGCTCAAGGAGGAAGCCGAAAACGGCATCAAAAAACGCATGGAGGAGGCGCACGCGCGTGAGCTGAACGCGCGCATCGCGGCGACCGAGCGGTACGATCTGACGCTTCCGAGCATGGTGCGGCAGGGCAGTTATCATCCGATCACGCTTGTGCAGCGCGAGGTCGAGCAGATCTTTGCGTCGATGGGCTTCACGATCGAGGACTACGACGAGATCGTCGACGACTACCACTGCTTCGAGGCGCTGAACATCCCGAAGCACCACCCCGCGCGCGATATGCAGGATACGTATTATCTTTCGAACGGACAGCTACTAAAGACGCACACCTCCGCCGCGCAGAACGCGATCATGAAAAAGTACGGCGCGCCGCTTCGCGCGATCTTTCCGGGACGGTGCTTCAGAAACGAGAGTACCGACGCCTGCCACGAAAACACGTTCTTCCAGATGGAAGGCATCATGATCGACGAGAACATCTCGATCTCGAACCTGATCTACTTCATGAAGACGATGCTCTCCGAGGTCTTCCAGCGCGACGTCAAGGTGCGGCTGCGTCCGGGCTTCTTCCCGTTTGTCGAGCCGGGGTTTGAGCTCGATATCTCGTGCCTGATCTGCGGCGGCGAAGGCTGTCCGTCATGCAAGAACAGCGGCTGGCTCGAACTGTGTCCCTGCGGCATGATCCATCCGAACGTGCTGAAGGCCGGCGGCATCGACACCGAGAAGTACACGGGCTTCGCGTTCGGGCTGGGCTTGACGCGGCTTGCGATGATGAAGTACGGGATCAAGGACATCCGCGACCTGAACAGCGGGAATCTGAAATCCCTCGACCAATTCGTGAAGTAAGGAGGAAGAGCCATGAACGTTTCCATGAACTGGATCTCCGAATACGTGGACCTTACGGGTCTCGATCGGGAGGAGCTGATCCGCCGCTTCACGCTGTCCACCGCCGAGGTGGAGGAGGTCTATCATTACGGTACGGAGATCAACGGCGTACTCGTCGCCGAGATCACAAAGATCGACGAGCATCCGAACTCGAAAAAACTGCATCTTCTTGAACTGAACCTCGGCGATCACACCGATCGGTGCGTATGCGGCGCGCCCAACGTGCGCGTCGGCATGCGCGTTCCGTTTGCGCCGCTCGGCGCGTCGGTCAAGGGCATGACGATCGGCGAAGCCACGATCGCGGGCGTGAAGTCGTGCGGCATGTGCTGCTCGGCGGCGGAGCTCGGCATTGCGGACGCGTCTTCGGGTCTTCTGGAACTGCCCGCGGATGCGCCGCTCGGGAAAGCGGTCAAGGATCTGTACGCGTTTGACGATATCGTGTTCGAGGTGGACAACAAGTCGCTGACCAACCGTCCCGATCTGTGGGGACACTACGGCATCGCGCGCGAGTTTTCCGCGATCGCGAAGCGTCCGTTAAAGCCGCTCGCGCTCGATGATCTTACGAAGTACGACGCGCTCGATCCGGTGCCGCTCGGCGGCATTGACGGCGAGCTGTGCTACCGCTATTCCGCGATTCGCGCGGATGGCATTACAAAGACGGTGAGCCCGATCGACATGCAGATCCGGCTCTACTACTGCGGCATGCGCGCGATCTCGCTTTTAGCCGATCTGACCAACTACGTCATGCTCGAGCTCGGGCAGCCGACGCATGCATTCGATTCGCGCAAGGTCGGCACGATCGGCGTACAGCGCTATCCCGAGCCGTTCCTGTTCAAAACGCTCGACGGCACGGAGCGCAGGATCGATCCCGAAACGCTGATGATCACCAGCGACGGCAATCCCGTCGCGGTCGCGGGCGTGATGGGCGGCGAGAACAGCGAGATCGTCGCCGATACGGATTCGGTCACGCTCGAATGCGCGACGTTTTCGGCGGTCTCGGTGCGCAAGACCTCAAGCCGGATCGGATTACGGACCGACGCAAGCATGCGCTATGAAAAGACGCTCGACCCGGAGCTTTGCAAGGCTGCCGCGGCGCGGTTTTTGAACCTGCTGCTTTCGATCGATCCGGGCGCGAAGGTAATGAGCCGCTATACCGACTGCTACCAATACCGCTATCCGGACATCGATCTGCACTTTACAAAGGCGTTTGTCGACCGCTACACCGGCATCGACATCTGTGACGCGCAGATCGAGGACACGCTGACACGACTCGGCTTCGAAGTCCGGCGCGACGGCGCGGCGTTCGACGTGAAGGTCCCGTCGTGGCGCGCGACCAAGGACGTCACGATCCCGGCGGACGTGATCGAGGAGATCACGCGCATCTACGGCTACGACAACTTCAACATCGAAACGACGATGAGCGCGTTAAAACCCGTCCTGCCGCAGCAGGGCAAGGCGGACGAAGCGGCGGTAAAGGACGCGCTGGTCAAATCGTTCGGACTGCACGAGGTGCATACCTATCTGTGGTGCGACGCGAAAAAGCTCAACGAGCTGAAGATCCCCGTGCCCGAGAACGTATCGCTTTTAAACGGCATGAATCCGGACACGACGGTGCTTCGAACGGCGATGATGCATACGCTTCTGCCCGTGCTTCGCGAAAACCGCTTCTACGCGCCTGCGTTCGGCATCTTTGAGATCGGCAGAACGGTCAAAGGCGTCAAGCCCGACGGCACCGCGAACGAGCGCAGAACGCTCGGCGTCGCGCTGCTCTCGCATGACAAGGAGCGCACGGCGTTCCTCGGCGCGCGCGATATGATCGCGTCGATCCTTTACGATCTTCGCCGCAAACAGCCGACGTTTACGCGGATCGAGCCGATCAATGCGTGGGAGCACCCCGCAAACACCGCGGCGATCGTGCTTGACGGCAAGCAAATCGGCACCATGAGTACCGTGCATCCCGAAATCGCCGCGCAGATCGATAAGAAAGCCGCGCTTGTAACGCTCGAGCTCGATATGGACGCGCTTGCGGAGATCCCCGGCGACGAACTCACATACCGCGAGCCGTCGCGCTTCCCGGGCATCGATATCGACCTGAGCTTTGTCGTCGATAAAGACGTGACGTTCGCGGACGTGACGCGTCCGTTCTACGCGGACCGCGACGAAACGCTTTCGGACATCACGCTTGTGGATATCTACGAAGCGGAGGGCAAGAGCCTGACGATCCGGCTCTCGTTCGTGTCGCAGGTCAAAACCCTGCAGAAGCAGGAGGTGCAGGCGTATATCGACCGCATCCTCGACGTACTGGCAAAAGAGAACATCCGGCTGCGCGCATAAAAGGAGGAGCATATGGCGTTCAATGTACAAAAAGTCAAGGAAGACCTGTGCAGATGGCTGAACGAGTGGTTTTTGGAGAACGGACCCGGCTGCAACGCGGTCATCGGCATCTCGGGCGGCAAGGACAGCTCGGTCACGGCGGCACTGTGCGTACAGGCGCTCGGAAAGGACCGCGTGATCGGCGTTTTAATGCCCAACGGCGAGCAGTCCGACATCGACGTGGCGCTGGCGCTTACGAAGCATCTCGGCATCCGCGCCTACGTGGTCAACATCAAGGACGCGTACGACGGCGTGGTCAACGCGGCGAAGGCGGGCGGCGTGGAGTTGTCCGATCAGGCGTACATCAACCTCGCGCCGCGGCTTCGCATGAGCACGCTGTACGCGGTTTCGCAGTCGCATAACGGGCGCGTCATCAATACCTGCAACCTAAGCGAGGACTGGGTCGGCTATTCCACGCGCTACGGCGATTCGGTGGGCGACGTGTGCCCTTTGGGCAAGCTGACGGTCGCGGAGGTCAAGGAGCTCGGAACGTACCTCGGGCTGCCGGACATGTTTGTGCACAAAGTGCCCAGCGACGGACTGTGCGGCAAGACGGACGAGGATAACCTCGGCTTTACCTACGCGGTGCTCGACCGCTATATCCGCACCGGCGAGATCGAAGATCCCGAAACAAAGGCACTGATCGACCGCAAGCACAAGGCGAACCTTTTCAAGCTCGAACTGATGCAGACGTTCCCCTACGAGCCGGAAGCATGAGCGCAAAGGAAACGGAACCGGTCCGCGCGATCGGCAAAGCGTGTCGGCTGCTGGATCTTATGAAGGAAGCGCGCCGACCGATGTCGCTCGGCGAGCTTGCGGAAGCGACCGGCTGGGCCAAGAGCACGGTGCACGGACTCTTGCAGTCCATGCGCGGGGCGGGGCTTGTGGAGCAGAGCGCACAGAGCGGGCGGTATGAGCTCGGCATTCGTCTGTTCGAGTACGGAAACGCCGTGCAAAGCACGAAAAGTGTCCTCACACTCTGCACCGAACCGATGCGGCGGCTCGTGGAACGGACCGGGGAGTCCGCGACGCTTTCCATGCTCGACCGCGGCGAAGCGATGGTGCTTGCCCACGCGGAGGCGGACAGCAGTTTTCATATCGCGTCGGAGACCGGCGCGCATCTGCCCGCGTTTGCGACTGCGCAGGGCAAGGCGCTGCTGTCTTCCCTTTCGGACGCGAGCGTCAAGCGGATCTTCGAAGAACGGTATCAGCCGTTAACGCCGCACACGATCAACGATGCGAATCTGCTGCTTGCCGAGCTGAAATCGGTGCGTGCAAACGGGTACGCGGTCGAAAACGGCGAGTTCAAGGTCGGCATTCGCGGCGTTGCCGCGCCGATTTACGACCACCTTGGCACGGTTCGCTACGCCATCGGGCTGATCGGACTGTTCCGGCGCGTCGATTCCGACGAGTTCAGAGAAGCGACGGCGCGGGTTCTGGAAACGGCAAAGGAGCTGTCGGCCGCGCTCGGATACCGGGCATAACGATTCCGGGGACGGGGAACAGGCGAGGGGGCGCGCATGAAACACGAAAAACAAAAGTTCAAGATTTTGATGATCCGCGACCTGCTGCTGGAAACGGACGAGCTGCATCCGCTGACGGTTGCGGACATTCTCGAGCGGCTCAAGGCGAACGGGATCGAAGCGGAGCGCAAGAGCGTTGCCGACGATCTTTTGACGCTGTCGGAATACGGCATGGACATTGAATCGGTCGCCGTCGGCAAGAAAAAGGGGTACTATCTTGCGTCGCGCGCGTTTGAGCCGGCGGAGCTTAGGATGCTGGTGGACAGCGTGCAGGCGGCCAAATTCCTGTCCGCGAAAAAGACCGCGCGGCTGATCAAAAAACTCGCGGCGCTTCAAAGCCGCGGCGAAGCGGCGCTTTTGAGACGCCAGCTCTACATGAACGAGCGCGGCAAGACGGAGAACGAGTCGATCTTTTACAACATCGACGCGGTGCACAGCGCGATCGCGGAGAACCGCGAGATCACGTTTTTGTACTGGCAGTACGACGTGAACAAAAAGCGCGTTCCGCGTAAAAACGGCGCGCGCTACCGTGTGAGTCCCTATGCGCTCGTGTGGGACGACGAGTTCTATTACCTGATCGCGTTCGACGCGGAGGACGCTCGGCTCAAGCATTACCGCGTGGACAAGATGAACCGCATCACCATAACGGATACGCCGCGGACCGGCGCGGACGCGTTTGCGGCGATCGATATGTCCGCCTACACAAGCCGCAATTTCTCGATGTTCGCGGGCGAGGAAGCGGACGTCGTGCTCGACTGCGACGCGTCGGTGATCGGTGTGATCGTGGACCGGTTCGGAACGGACGTTTCCCTGCATGAAACGCCGACCGGCTTTACCGCATTCGTGCGGGTGGCGGTGTCGGAGCAGTTCTTCGGCTGGATCGCCGCGCTCGGCGGCGCGGTGCGCATCCGTTCGCCCAAGGCGGTGCGGGACCGCTTTATGGAACTGCTGACGCGGGTGCAGACCGCGCAGCAGGCATAAAAAAAGAGAGCCTGTTTGAAGCTCTCGGTCGGTTAGGTCGAATCCTTATTCGTTGAGCGGCGCTTCCTCTGCGTCGCTCAGCTTTGCAGAAAACAAAGCATACGCGTCGGCGTCGGTCACGCGCAGAAACTCGACGGCGGTTACGGCGCGGACCGCTTTTTTGCCTTCGGCATCCAGCCGCGCGTAGCGATCCAGAAGCTCCCGCTTTTCTCCGTCCAGGAAAACCGTGCTTTCGCCGGGAATCGGTTTGATATCCAGCACATCGCAGACATGCATGATCGTCTCGAATGACGTGCCGCCGATGCCTTTTTGTAATGCGGTGACGATCGTGGACTGCGGAACGCCGATATACATGGAAAACTGCCGTACGCTGCGGAACTGTCTCTTGATTTCCGTCTTGATTAGTTTGGTTAGTTCGTCCATTTTCTACACCTCCGGTTTTTATCTTATCATGCGAGAACCGATTCGTCAATAAAAACCGGAAAAATAACAGGCAAAAACCCCCTGATTCTCTGATAAAACACGGGTTTTCGCTAAAAATGTATATACATATTGGCGAAATTCGGGCAGGTCGGCGCGCCTTGACGGATCGTCATAGGGGCGTTATACTGAAAAGATCATAACCGTGAACGCGCCGGACGGTTGACCCGGTTCAACCGCCGGTTGATGGACGAAACCGACGCAGGGTGGTAAACTGAAACCGTATGAAAACGATTTTACCCTATCTGAAAGCCTATCGCGGAAAACTCGCGCTGACCGCCGTGCTGTGCGTCATCTCGACGCTGGAGGGCGTGTTTCTGCCGCACCTGATGAGCCGCATCGTCGACGAGGGGATCGCCGCGGGCGATATGGGCGTGATCTGGACCTTCGGCGCGATCATGTTCGGGCTTGCGCTGTGCTCCATGCTCTGCGCGCTTTTGACAAGCGCGGTCAACGCGCGCATCTCCGCCGGGTTTTCGCACGATCTCACCAGGGGAATGTTTCAAAAGGCGTCGGGACTGAACTTCGAGACGTTCTCAAAGATCGGCACGTCCGGTCTTCTGACGCGCTCGACGCACGACGTCATGACGATCTCCCAGGCGTCGTCGATGTTTGTGAACTTCGTGACCATCGTGCCGATCCTGGTGATCGGCGGCGCCGTGTTCGCCATGCTGTCCGACCGCGTGCTCGGCCTGATTCTGCTATGCAGCACGCCGCTGGCGCTTTTGATCCTGTTTCCGATCGTGAAAAACCTCGATAAGCTGTGGAAGCTGTCCGACGAGTACATCGACGAGCAGAACCGGCTGATGCGCGAGCGGCTGTCCGGCATCCGCGTGATCCGCGCGTTCGACAAGGAAGCGCATGAGCACGGCCGCATCGCGCACGCGACCGAGGAGATGGCGAAGTACATCATCCGCGCCAATACGCGCGCAGGCTATGTGAACCCGATCTGCATGCTGGTTTTGAACCTTGCGACTGTGGTGATGCTTCTGATCGGCGCGCAGCGGCTGCAGGATCCGGCGCTTTTGCGCGCGGGACTGACCGCGGGCAAGATCATTGCCACCGTACAGTACGTCGCGCTGATCTTAAACGGCGTGATGATGCTGTCGTGGTCGTTTGTGTTCCTGCCGCATCTCAAGGTCTGCGTGAGCCGTGTTTCGGAGGTGCTGACGCTTCCGGACGATCCGGTCGAACCGGGCGACGGCACGCTGTATCCCGGCGAGCTTTCGTTGCGCGGCGTCGGGTTTCAGTACCCGGGCAGCGAGCTGATGATGCTCTCCGACATCGATATGACGGTGCATGCCGGCGAAACGGCGGCGCTGATCGGCGGCACGGGCAGCGGCAAGTCGACGCTTTTGAAGCTGCTTCTCGCGTTCTATCCGCCCACGACGGGTACGATCTCGCTCGGCGGCAAGCCGTATGAAACGCTCGGCCGCGCCGCGGTGCGTGACAACGTATCCGCCGCGCTGCAAAAGGGCATGGTGTTCGAGGGGACGCTATTGGACAACGTGCGCATGGGCAATCCGGACGCGACGGAAGAGATGGTGAAGGAAGCGCTTGACGTCGCGCAGATGACCGAGTTTTCAGAGTCGCATCCGGAGGGGCTTTCGTACCGGCTCGCGCAGTCCGGCGCAAACATCTCCGGCGGGCAGAAGCAGCGCATCAGCATTGCGCGCACGATCATCAAGCCCGCGTCGGTCTATATCTTTGACGACAGCTTTTCCGCGCTCGATTTTTTGACCGAGAGCAAGCTTCGAAAGGCGCTGAACCGGTATCTTGCCGGCAAAACGCAGATCATCATCACGCAGCGCGCGGCGACGGCGATGCGCTGCGACCGGATCTTTGTGCTCGAACAGGGACGGATCGTGGGCTCCGGCACGCACGACGCGCTGATGCAGAGCTGCGACGTCTATCGCGAGATCGTTCGCTCGCAGTTGGGAGGCGACGCATGAAAACCCCGTCTTCTCCGAAAAAAACCGTTCTGCGCATTCTCAAAGATACGCGCCCGATCGCGGGCTGGCTTATCGTAGCGTCGGTTGTCAGCATCGTGTCCGTCGCGCTGTCGCTTTTGACGCCGGAGATCCTGCGTCTGCTGTCCGACCGGCTCTATATCTACTGGGACGCGGCGCATGCCGGAGCGTCCGTGCCATTCGACAACGGCGGGTTTGCGCGCGAGTGCATCATCCTTGCTGCCGCGTACGCCGGCAGTTCGCTTGCCGGAATCGGCGAAATGCTGATCATGAACAACGTGGTGTCGAGGCACTTCACCTGCGCGATCCGGATCGGCATGAGCGATAAGATCCGGCGGCTGCCGGTGCGCTACATCGACCGCACGCCCAACGGCGAGATCATTTCGCACATGACCGACGACGTTTCCGTGCTCGGCACGACGGTGCACAGCTTTCTCGAAACGCTGATCTCGGGCGTGCTGAAGCTTCTGGGCATTATGGTGCTGATCTTCCGGCTGAACCCGATCCTCGCCGGCGCGGTCATCGTGCTGGTCCCTCTTTCGCTGTTTTTCTCGGCAAAGATCGCGGGCAAGAGCGAAAAATACTTTGCGGCCGTCCGCAAAAAGAACGGCGAACTGTACGCGCTGACGGAGGAAACGTTCTCGGGCTTCGACACCGTCAAGGCGTTCCACCTCGAAGACCGGCAGTGCGAACGGCAGGCGGCGCTCTGCGGCGAAATGCGCGACGCGGCGCGCAAGGGCAACTTCCTGGCGTCGATCGTGCAGCCGATCGTTGCGCTGACCAACAACGTCGCGTATATCGCGATCTGCATCCTGGGCGGCGTGTTCGTCGCGAAGGGACTGTTCGGCATGAGCGTCGGCATGATCGTGGCGTTCGTGCTCTATGCGCGGATGCTGGCGGGCCCGCTTGAAAGCATTGCGCAGGGGTTTTCCATGCTGCAGAACACGATCGCGTCCGCCGAACGCGTGTACAAAATGCTCGACGAGGAGGAGATGACCGAGGCGACGGAGGAGACCGCGCCCGAAGGGATCGGCAACGTGCGCTTTGAAAACGTCGATTTCTCGTATGATCAAAAACAGCCGCTGATTAAGGGACTGTCGATCCGTGTGCGCGCAGGCGAAAAGGTCGCCATCGTCGGACCGACCGGCGGCGGCAAGACCACGATCGTCAATCTTCTGATGCGCTTTTACGACGTTGACGGCGGGAAGATCTACGTCGACGGCAAGGACGTGTATCGGATGCCGCGCAGCGAGCTTCGCAAGGCGTTCTCGATGGTGCTGCAGGACACCTGGCTGTTCTCCGGCACGATCTATGACAACATCGCCTACGGCCGTCCCGACGCGACCGAGGAAGAGGTGCACGAGGCGGCGCGGCGCGCGCATATCGACCGGTTCATCCGTTCGCTTCCCAATGGGTATCAGACCGTCATCAACGAGGAGACGACGAACATCTCCGGCGGACAGAAACAGCTTCTGACCATCGCGCGCGCATACCTTGCGAACCGCCCGATCCTGATCCTCGACGAGGCGACGAGCAACGTCGACACGCGCACCGAGATTCTGATCCAGAAAACGATGGACGACCTGATGCGCGACCGCACCAGCTTCGTCATCGCGCACCGGCTCTCGACGATCGTCGACGCCGATACGATCCTGGTCATCAACCACGGTTCGATCGTGGAGCAGGGTACGCATGCAAAGCTGCTTGAAAAGAACGGCTTCTATGCCGAAATTTACCACTCGCAGTACGAGCTTTTGAACTGAGCAATTTTGCGGTTGCCCGATTCAAAAGCGTATGGTATAATGCGCATATCAAAAACATTTCGGAAAGGAGATTGCCTTCGGGCACCATCAAATGGAAGAACAGAAACAACAACAGCAGCCGTCCAAGGGCATGCGCGTATACCGCAAACTGCGCTGGGTCCTGATCCCGCTGGTCGTGGTCGCCATCGGGTTTTCGGCGTATCGCGTGATCTCGATCTTTACGGAATACCGCGCAAGCGAGCAGGCGTATGAGGCGATCAACAACGAGTTTCTCATCGCGCCGCGCACACCGAATCCCGGCGCGTCCGATTCGGTGCCGTATGCGCCGGGCGAACCGGGCCAGCTCAACCCCTACGATCCTTCGGCGGGCGGCGATCCGCTGGATCCTTCTCAAGACGCGGTATCGCAGGGCATGGCGCCGATCGGCGTCGACTTTGAGCGGCTGCGCGCGGTCAACGACGAGTGCGTGGGCTGGATCTATATTCCGGATACCAACGTCAGCTTTCCGGTCATGCGGGCGCAGAACAACAGCAAGTACTTAAACCGCCTTCTGGACGGCACCAGGAACAGCGCGGGCTCGATCTTCATGGATTTTCGCTGCAATCCGGACCTAAGCGATCGCAACATCATTCTGTACGGGCACAACATGAGCAGCGGCGTGATGTTTTCACAGCTGAAGAAATACCGCGACAAGGAGTTCTTCCTCGCGCATCAGACCGGCTATTACCTGACGCCGGACGCGGATTACGAGCTTACGATCGTGGTTTGCAAAACCGTTTCCGCAACCGGAGATGCATACTATCTGTATGAGGACGAAGCAGACTTTGTGAAGTATCTGAAAAGCGCCCGGAGCCACGCGGATATGAAGGTGGAGTTCGAACCGGAGAAAACGGAACAGATCTTTACGCTCTCGACCTGCACCAGCGGCGGGCAAAAGCGGCTTGTGCTGCTTGCGATTCCGAGGAAGCTCGGCTAAGCTCGTCGAAAAACAGGTTTTTCGACGTGGACCGCTGCGGCGGGACTTTGCGTTTTCGCCTATCATCCTGCGGATTTCCGGGCGGCGAAAACGAAAGGTGTCAAATGCACCGCACATGTCGCTGCATTTGACGAATGGATTTGAACCGTAAACGAACGACAGTTTTGCCGTTCGTTTTTCTTGTTGCCCCAGGAGCAGAACTATGATATACTATTTATAAATCTGCGCTCCCGATCCGGAGCGCAGCTGGATACCGATCAAAACAGGAGGGTGAAACGATGCAGAAACGTGCTTTGGCATTCCTTTTGACGCTTTTGCTGCTGCTCGGCGCGGTCGCATGTGACAAGTCCGTTCCGGCAGGTACGGACACGCCGGCGGATACGGATGCGCCGGTGAGCACAGGTCCCGACGCGACAGAACCGCCGTCGACCGCGGCGCCGGTCGATGCGGGCGAGGAGTATTTCCTGCCCAAAGAGGACGGGACGCGGCAGCTGACGCTGTACTGGACGGCGGGATCGATCGACTTTGAGACGAGCGATATGTGGATCTGGTTCGCCGGCAAGGATGGGCGCGGATATCAGATGTATCCGTGCGAGTACGGTGCAAAGTGCATGGTGAACGTGCCAAACGACGTAAGCGAGGTCGGATTCATCGTGCGCAAAAACTGCTCCGATCCGTGCGGCACGTCATGGGGCGAAGCGACCAAGGACTTCGACGGCGATCGCTTTGTCAAGATGGAGGGCGGCGACGTCGCCGTGTATCTCGTCTCCGGCGACGAAACCGTTTATTACAGTGAGGACGGCGGAAAAACGCTTATGCAGAAAAAATCGGTCAATTCCATCGGGATCATTTCGGAAAACGAGATCCGCTACAATGTTTCGCCCGCGACGAAGCTCACGAGCCTTGATCAGGTCGCGGTATACGAGGGCGGCCGCCGGCTCGACGTGGAAAGCGTCTCGAGCATCGACAACACGGTGGTCTCCGGCGTGATCAGACTGAAGGAGAACCTGGATATCTCCAAGCAGTACGAGGTCGAGATCGAAGGCTTCGAACGCAGGACCGCGATCCCGACGGAGATCTTCGATTCCAAGGCGTTCATCCGCGACTGGACGTACAGCGGCGACGATCTCGGCGCGGTGATCCATGACGACAAGACCACGTTCAAGGTCTGGGCGCCGACGGCGAGCGCGGTCGCGCTGAACCTGTACGAATCCGGCGACGGCGGCGACGATCATCTGTCGATCCAGATGGAGCGCGGCAAGTACGGCACCTGGTTCACCACGCAGCGGGTCGGAAGCGGCACGTATTATACCTACTCGGTCACAACGGCGCTCGGAACGCAGGAGGCGGTCGATCCGTACGCAAAGGCGCTCGGCGTCAACGGCGACCGCGGCATGGTCATCGATCTCAGATCGACCGATCCGGAGGGCTTCCGCAAGGAGGATACGTTCGTAAAGAACATCGACACCTACCGCGACGCGATCATCTGGGAGGTCCACGTGCGCGATTTCTCCAACCGCATTGCGGATTCGAAGTACCCGGGCAAGTATCTCGCGTTTACCGAGACCGGACTCAAAAACGCGGCGGGTCAGCCGGTCGGCGTGGATTACCTTGCCGATCTCGGTATCACGCACGTGCATCTGCAGCCGGTTTACGACTATGCGACGGTCGACGAGAGCAGTGAAAAGCCGCAGTTCAACTGGGGATATGATCCGAAGAACTACAACGCGCCCGAGGGCAGCTATTCGACCGACCCGTATCACGGCGAGGTGCGTATCAACGAGTTCAAGCAGATGGTGCAGGCGCTGCATCGGCAGGGGCTCGGCGTGGTCATGGACGTTGTGTACAACCATACCTATGACGCGAACGCGAATCTGAACCGCATTGTTCCGTACTACTACTATCGCTATCTGCCGGACGGCACGAACGCGAACGGCAGCGGCTGCGGCAACGAGACCGCGTCCGAGCGCGTGATGTTCCGCAAGTTCATGGTCGACAGCGTGACCTACTGGGCGAAGGAGTATCATATCGACGGATTCCGCTTCGACCTCATGGGTCTGCACGATCTTGAAACCATGCAGGAGATCGAACAGGCGGTGCATGCGGTCAATCCGCAGGCGATCCTCTACGGCGAGGGCTGGACCGGCGGCGCGACGCCGATGAATCCGAACCTGCAGGCGACGCAGGCGAATATCAGATCGATCGAAGCGTCGGGCAAAACGGGCGGCGTCGCGGTGTTCAACGACGCGATCCGCGACGGGCTGAAGGGCAGCGTGTTCAACGCGACCGAAAAAGGCTACATCAGCGGCGATCCGAGCAAGGCGCGCGCGCTGAAGGTCGCGTTCGGCATCGAAGGCGCAGGCGGCAGCGGCCAGGGATGGAGGGTCGAAAACGCCATGACCGTCAATTACATGTCGTCGCACGACAACCGCACGCTGTGGGACAAACTGACGCTCTCGAACCCCGATGCGACGGACGAACAGAAACAGCAGATGAACCGGCTCGGCGCGTCGATCGTCTTCATCAGCAAGGGCACGCCGTTTATGCTCGCCGGTGAGGAACTGCTGCGCACCAAAGGCGGCGACGGCAACAGCTACAAGTCCTCCGACGCGGTCAACAACCTCGATTGGGACGCGCTCGCGCCCGACAGCAGCGTGATGCAGATGCGCAATTTCTACCGCGAGCTCATCGCCATGCGCAAGGCGAACGACTTCCTGCGAAATGCCGACGTGACCTGCGAGGTGCGCGACGACGGAACGATCATAGCGGATTATGCGGAGAACGGCAGGACCGTCGCGCTCGCGATCATCAATCCGAACGGGGTCGATATGCCCTATACGCTTCCCGAGGGCGACTGGGGCGTGCTGATGTCCGGCTCGAACGTGAGCGCCGCGCCGTCCTCGACGGTCTCCGGTGAGATCATCGTGCCGCAGATGACGGTGTATCTGGTCAAACGATAACCGAAGAAATGCAAAAGAACTGCCGCTACCGCGGCAGTTCTCAGGCTGTCGTAAAAGGGGTCAGACCGTTTGCGGCGAGGATATGAAATCAGAATATCTATCGGAAGAAAAGGTGAAAGACACCTTTTCTTTTCATAATTTCGCCGCAAACTATTCGCGTTTTCACTCGGTCGCATACCTTAGTATAGCTCCGTCGTGAAAACCCGAATTCTGCCTCCCTTCTCAACAGCCTTCTCAGCTTGTCAAAAGGTTTTTTGACAAGCTGAAAGAACTGCCGCTACCGCGGCAGTTCTTTTTCGGTTTGCGGTTATGCTTTGAAGATCAGCTTCAAAAGATCCAGCTTGTCGCCGAAGAACGGCAGCGGGATCATCTTGCCGCGGAGCGCGTTGATGATGCCGATGATCGAGAACACGCAGATGGCGATGGAGATCGGCAGGATAGCGTATTTGACATACGGGATCAGCCCGACCGTAAAGCGCAGCAGGATCGTCGCGATCCAGAACACCAGCAGGTTGAAGCCCTGCCGCACGTGGAACTGCGCGAACGTCGAGTTCTTTCTTACGAACATCGGTACGAACAGCACCGGTCCGAGATACGCGAGCACGCCGAACCACTTGTTGCAGTCGGGCGCATCCGCGGTTTGCTGCGCGGTCGGCTGCGCGCCGGCGACCTTCGCGCCGCATGCCGAACAGAAGCCGGCGCCGTCCTTCAATTCCGCGCCGCATTTGGTACAATAAGACATTCTAAACTCCTCCTTAGTCAGTGATATGTAAAACCTTCAGAAGCTCCGACGGATGCGAAAGCACGGTCTTAGCGCCGGCTTCGCGCAAAAACGCTTCGCCGCGGAATCCCCAGCCGCAGCCGACGAACGGAAGTCCCGCGTTTTTCGCAAACTGCACGTCGACGTCCATATCGCCGACGTAGAGCGATTCCTCCCGTGAAAACCCGAGGTCCTCGCGCACGACGTCCAGCATGACGGCGTCCGGCTTGGTCGGATACTGCTCGCACTGACCCTGCACGCGCGCAAACAGTCCGTTCGGAAAGAGCAGGCGGATCATCTTGTTCGCGTGCGGATCCGGCTTGTTGGTGACGACCGCAAGCGTGCAGCCGTGTTCTTTCAGAACGCGCAGCGTTTCCGGCATGCCGTCGTACGGCGCGGTGTGATCGCACAAATGCGCGGCATAGTCCGCCCAGAACCCGTCGCGCACCTTTGTCCAGTCGGCTTCATGCCCTTTCGGCACGGCATGCTGACACATATACACGATGCTCTTTCCGACAATGCCGGACACGCCGTCGTCCGAAAACGTCGGAAATCCGCACCGTTTCAGCGCGCGGTTTAACGAAGCTGCGATGTCGCCGAGTGTATTGCAAAGCGTTCCGTCCAGATCGAACGCGATAAACCTGATTTGTTCCATTGTGTTACCTGCCCATTTCCTTACACGCATATTTTACATGGTTTATGCACGCTCGTCAATCCGTCGCAGGCTTTTCCGGCTTCACAAATCGGAAAAATGTGGTATACTGAAACCATGATCGAATATCAGAGGATTACGGAAGAAACCATCTTAGCGCTGAAGCCGTTCTTTTATACCTATGCGTGCGGCATCTGCGACAACACCGTTGGTGCCGTTTACCAGTGGCGCGACATCTATGTATCGTACTATGCGGTGATCGGCGGTATGCTCTGCATCCGCGCAGGCTACGGCGCGTACGGCGACTGCTATACCGTTCCGCTCGGCAGCGGCGATTTCAACGCGGCGTGCGCGGCGAACGAGGCGGACGCAAAGGCGCGCGGCATTCCGCTGCGCTACTGCGTGGCGCCCGCCTGCGCGCTCCCGTGCCTTCAGGCACGGTACGGAGACCGGATGCGGACGGAGAGCATCCGCGATTGGGCGGACTATATCTACGACGCGGACGCGTTCCGGCACTACGCGGGCAAGCAGTTCCATACGCAGAAAAACCACGTGAACCGCTTCTACCGCGATCATCCGAACGCGCAGACCGTGATCGTGACGGACGAAGCGACCGGGCGCGCGTGCCTTGCGTTTTTAGACCGGTTCCGCGCGATGCATCCCGAGTTCTCGCCGCTGGAGAAGAACGAGTGGAACGGCGCAAAGGATCTTCTTCTGCACCGCGACGCGCTGGAACAGACGGCGGTCTGTCTCAAGGACGGAGAGGAGGTCCTCGCGCTTGCGATCGGCGAACGGAAGGACGACATGCTGTTTGTGCACGTGGAAAAGGCAATGCCGGGCGTGTCCGGCGCGTATCCGGCGATGGCGCAGGCGTTTGTGAACTGCTTTGACGGCGTGCGCTTCATAAACCGCGAGGATGACGGCGGCGATCCGGGACTCCGGTATTCCAAGCTGAACTACCGTCCCATCGAGCTCAAAGAGAAATACCTCGTCACGATCCGTGACGAAAACGCATAAAACCTATGGATGAAGGGAGCAAACCAATGAAAAAACCGATTCTTCTGATCATGGCGGCAGGCATGGGCAGCCGCTTCGGCGGGCCCAAGCAGATCGAACCGATCGACGAACACGATCACGTCATTTTAGACTTCTCCGTGTTCGACGCGATCCGCGCCGGCTTTGAAAAGGTCGTCGTCATCATTAAAAAAGAGATGGAAGCAGACTTTGAGGAGCGTGTCGGCAGACGGATTCGTCCGCATGTGAAGCTCGAGTACGCGTTCCAGTCGCTCGACAAGCTTCCGAAAGGCTACGAGATCCCAGAGGGACGCGTGAAGCCGTGGGGAACCGCGCACGCGATCCTCTGCGCCAAAGAGCACCTTGACGCGCCGTTTGCCGTGCTGAACGCGGATGATTTCTACGGCGCGGACGCGTTCCAAAAAATCTATGACTTCTTAAGCGCGCCGCACAGCGAAAGCGAGTACGCGATGGTCGGATACCGGCTGGGCAATACGCTGTCGGACTACGGTTCCGTCGCGCGCGGCGTGTGCGAGATCGGACCGGACGGCAGGCTCGTTACGCTGACCGAGCGGCTGAAGATCGAAAAGCGCGACGGCGCGGCCGCGTTCACCGAGGACGACGGCGAGACTTTTACGCCGCTTGCGCTGGATACGCTTGTTTCGATGAACCTGTTCGGGCTGCAGCAGACCGTGCTCGACGCGTTTGAAAAGCGCTTCCCGCCGTTTTTGGACGAGAATCTGCCCAAGAACCCCTTAAAGTGCGAATACCTGCTGCCGCGCGTGCTCGACGCCATGATGCAGGAGGGCAAAATCAGCATCGAAGTGCTCGCAACCACCGCGCGCTGGCACGGCGTCACGAACCGTCCCGACCTGCCGCTTCTCAAGGAAGCGATCCGCAGCATGAAGGATCAGGGACTGTATCCGGACGAACTCTGGAAGGAAAACTGACCGTTTGAAAAACGGGGCTTGACAAAGAGAACGGAATCATATACTATATATGAAAACACGGGAAGGAGAAACAGATGGGTAAGGCGATCCAAAACCGCAAAGCATGTTGTTGCGCTTGTTTTGTCATGCCCGTTTGTGTTTCCGGATAGGGGTTTTACGCTGCAACCGGAAGGCCGACGGGCTTTCCGGTTTTTTCTTTGTCGCGGAAAACGGGCGCATCACATAATCTGAAAGAGAGGAACGAACATGAACGTATACACATCTGCCGATCAGCTGATCGGAAAAACGCCGCTGCTGGAGCTGCAGCGGCTTGCGCGCGAGGAAGGAGCGGACGCACGGATCCTTGCAAAGCTGGAGTATTTCAATCCGGCGGGATCGGTCAAGGATCGCATCGCAAAGACGATGATCGACGACGCGGAGCAAAAGGGACTTTTGAAAGCGGGCTCGGTGCTGATCGAGCCGACGTCCGGCAACACCGGGATCGGGCTTGCGTCCGTCGCGGCGGCGCGCGGATACCGCGTGATCATCGTGATGCCGGAGACGATGAGCATCGAGCGCAGGCGGCTGATGCAGGCGTACGGCGCGGAACTGGTGCTGACCGACGGCGCGTCGGGCATGAAGGGTGCGATCGCGCGCGCGGAGGAGCTGGCGCGGGAGATTCCGGACGCATTGATCCCGGAGCAGTTTAAAAACCCCGCCAATCCCGAAGCGCACCGTACCGGCACGGGACCGGAGATCTGGGCGGACACGGACGGGCAGGTGGATCTGTTCGTGGCGGGCGTCGGCACGGGCGGAACGATCACCGGCGTCGGCGCATACCTGAAAGCGCAGAACCCGAACGTGCGCGTCGTCGCGGTCGAGCCCGCCGGCTCGCCGGTTCTGAGCCAAGGCGTTGCCGGCGCGCATAAGATCCAGGGGATCGGCGCGGGTTTCGTGCCGGAGATCCTCGATACGGCGGTGTACGACGAGGTGATCGCCGTGGAGAACGACGACGCGTTCAAAACGGCGCGAACGATCGGGCGCACGGAGGGGATCCTGGTCGGCATCTCGTCCGGCGCGGCGGCATGGGCGGCGATCAGGCTCGCGAAGCGACCGGAGAACCGCGGAAAAACCATCGTGGTTCTGCTCCCGGACAGCGGCGACCGCTATCTGTCCACGGCGTTGTTCGAGGCGTGAGATGAAACGGAAGGCAAAACAGGCGGCGCTGGATGCAGCGCAGGCATTACAAGCGGAAAGCGCTCAAAACACGCAGACGGACTTTCGCGGGTTCAGGCGCCGCGCGGAGCGCATGACGGACTGCGTGATCGACGCAATGTTTCCGCGGCACGCAAAAACTCCGGCTGCGCCGAAGCGGATGCTTCGGGAGGCGTCGAAGCATCTTGTGCGGTGTCTTTCCACCGTACTGAGCGACGCGGACAGGGCGGAAGCGATCGCAGGAACGTTTTTCGGCGCGCTGCCCGAGGTGTTCGGAATGCTCCGCGCCGATCTTGAAGCGGCGTACCGCGGCGATCCCGCGGCGCACAGCGTGGACGAGATCATTCTCTGCTATCCGGCGTTTTTTGCGATCTGCACCTACCGGCTGGCGCACGTGCTGTACCGGGCGGGCGTTCCGCTGCTGCCGCGCGTGATGACGGAATACGCGCACCAAAAAACCGGGATCGACATCCATCCCGGCGCGCAGATCGGCGAGGAGTTCTTTATCGATCACGGAACCGGCGTCGTCATCGGGGAAACGTGCACCATCGGAAGGAACGTCAAGATCTACCAGCATGTGACGCTCGGCGCAAAGAGCTTCAACGTCGACGGGAGCGGCGCGCTCGTCAAGGGGATCAAGCGGCATCCCGACATCGGCGATCGTGTGGTCATCTATTCCGGCGCGACGATCCTCGGCGGCGAGACACAGATCGGGAACGACTGCATCATCGGCGGCAGCGTGTGGCTGACGCATTCGGTGGAGGCGGGGAAGATGGTGCTTGCGCGCTCGACGGTCACCGACGCGCCGCTCACGCGTGACGTTATGCACGCGTCGGTTCTGGACAGCGCTCTGCTGTAAAAAAAGCGTATCGCCGCGGTTGCGATACGCTTTCATTTTGTTTATTCGTTGCTCGGCGCAGGCTCGTCCAGCGGCTTGATCTTTTTCCGATAGAGCCTTCGGAACAGCAGGGAAGCGACGATCAGCGTAAGGAACTCGGCGATCGGGAACGCCCACCAGATGCCGTCGACGTCCTTGGTGAGCCACGCAAGCAGCGCGGCGATGGGCAGCAGCACAATGAGCTGGCGCTGAAGCGAAATGATCGCGCCGTACAGACTCGTGTCGGTCGCGCCGAACGCGGTGGAGAACGAGACGCCCGCCGCGGCGAACACGAAGCCGAGCGAAATGATCCTGAGCGCGCGGTCGGCGACGTCGCGCAGCGCCTGCGTCACGTCAAAGAGGTGCATCAGCGGATCGGCGAAGAACTGGAACAGCAGCGTGCCGAAGATCATAAACACGCAGCAGAAGATCAGAAGCATTTTGAACGCGCGCAAGAAGCGCTTGCGGTTTCTGGAACCGAAGTTGTAGCCGAGCACGCTCATCGCCGCGTTGGTCAGTCCGAACACCGGCATAAAGATGATCGACTGCAGCTTGAAATAGGTGCCGAACGCGCCGACGTACAGGTTCGGGAAATCGCCGGCCGCGTCGATCGTTTTGAGATGATACTCGCCGAGCGTTTTCAGAATGGTGTTCATGCCGAACATCATGATCGTACCGACCGCCTGCATCAGAATCGACGGAAGCCCCACGCGGTAGATCTCATAGACGGTTTTCCGGTTCAGTCTGCAGTCCGAAAGGCCGATATGGATCTCGTGCTTTGCCGTAAAGAGCAGAATGAACGCGAGGATCATCGAGGCGAACTGTCCCGCGACCGTAGCGATCGCGGCGCCCTTGACGCCCATCGCGGGGACGGGGCCGAGACCCAGCACGAACACGCGGTCTAAGAAGATATTGACGATCGCGCCGCAAAGCTGCATCAGCATGGCGAACACGGTCCTGCCCTGCGCGGTCATGATGCGTTCGATGCCGCATGCGAGAAACACGCCGACACACAGGCTTAAGCAGATGGTCATATAGTTCGTGCCCATCAGCTGCACGACGGGATCCGCGCTCTGCCACTGCATGAACGCCTTTGACAGCGTCAGTCCGGCAACGGTGAACACCGCCGCGGAGAGTACGAGCACGATCAAACCGTTGCCCGCCGCGCGGTTCGCGTCCTCAAAGCGTTTCGCGCCGAGCCGCCGTGAAATCAGCGAGTTGATGCCGACCGACGTGCCGACCGCAACCGAGATCATCAGCATCTGCAGCGGATACACGAGCGACAGCGCGGAAAGCGCTTTGTCGCCGATATGTCCGACGATCTCCGCCTGATAGAGATCGCCGAGGATGCGGCTGAGCACTTCGGGCGCAAGGGAATCCATGCGCGACACGAATACGCTGTCGACAATGTTGTACAGCGCCTGCACGAGCATAGAGACGATGATGGGCCAGCCCATCGAAAGGAGCAGCCGCCCTTCCGGCGCCGTTCCCATTTTGTTTTGTCGAATTGTTGGTTGTTCCATAATGAAACTATTATAATGAGCCGTCCCTTAAAAAGCAAGCACTTTTTCGCGCAAAGACAGCGGTTAGGGACTCAGCGGAACAAAAGATCGTACTGTTCGCCGCTGCGGTAATTCAAGTAAAGCGTAAGACCGTCCGGAAGCTTGAGCGTGCCGGTGCAGCCGTTTGCGCCGAAGGTGATGCTTGCCTTCTCCGCAAGCGATTCCGCGTACCCGTGCGCGCGCAAAAACGGCAGGAACGCTGCGTTAGCGCCGTCCGGAGACAGGCAGTCGTAAAGCGCGCAGTTTTCCGAATAGACTTCGCCGGTGCGGCTGTCGAACTGCACGGACAGGCAGTACAGGTTTCCGCCGCCCTCGGAATAATACGCCTGCGCGCACCACAGCGCGAGCTTCGCGCCGCTCTGCTCGTTGTAGAAATCGCGCAGGACGGCGGTGTAGCGGCTCTTGCGGAAAACGGTCCCGACCGATTCGCCGGTCGGCAGCACGCCGTTTTTCGCGTGGACTTCCAGCGTATCGTTCCACAGCGCGGACAGCGTTTCGGTGATCGCCGCGCTGTCCAGTTCGCCCGGCATGACGGCGCGTTCGTCGCCCTGGCGTTCGCATTGCAGGAACAGTCCCACGCGCGTTTCCAGCGACAGCGGCGCGCCGATGCTGTCGGCGCTGATGATGCTGACCGCTTCGTACTCGGTCTTATCGTACAGACCGGCTTCGCTGAGCCGGAAGATCCAGCGGTTCAGAAGAACAAGCAAAAACGCGATCAGCACGGTTCCCGCGATCAGCGTAATGTAAACGATGCGCGTGCGGGTGACGCGGTCGCGGTTTGCGAACAGACGAATCTTCTTCATTCCGCGTCCCCCTTTCCGAGACGTGACAGCGGCACGTCGAACCACACGAGCGTGCCCTTGTCAAGTTCGCTCTCAAAATGCAGGCTGCTGCCGTGAAGCGCCGCGATGCGGTTGCCGATCGCAAGCCCGAGTCCCGCGCCGTGCTGCGCGCGCGCACGGGATTTATCGACCATGAAGAACGCTTCCGTAATGCGCGAAAGCTCTTCTTTGGGGATTCCGATGCCTTCGTCCCTGACCGAAATGCGATAGCGGTCGCCTTCGCTCCTGCCGGTCAGCGTCACGACCTTGCCGGGCGAGCTTGCCTTGCGCGCGTTGTCGATGAGGTTTGTCACAAGCGTTAAAAGCAAGTCCTTTTCGTACAGAATGATCTGCTGCTCAATGTCGTATTCGAGCGTGAGCTGCGCTTTTTCGAGCATCGGGGTGACGACCGCAACCACGTGCCCGAGCGCGCGCCGCGCATAGCCGCGCGAGAGCTTGAACTCGTTCTTGTCGAGCACGATCAGGTCCATGAGCTTTAAGGACATCGCTTCAAGACGCTTGCCTTCGGTGAAGATGAAGTTCGCCGCCATGAAGGCGTCCTCCTCGTCGAGCTCGGTGCTGCGGAGCATGTCCGCGTAGCCGATGATCGAGGTCATCGGCGTTTTCAACTCGTGTGAGAAGCTCGCAACGAAATCCTTCTGCTGCTTGGCGTTTTGTTCGAGCGCTTCGACCTTCTGCTCGATCGCGCCGGTCATTTCATTGAACGCGACGGTCAGATCGCCGATCTCGTCGAGCGTGGTGACGCGCGCGCGGCGCGAATAATTGCCGTTGCCGATGATCGTCGAAAACCGCTGCAGCCGTCTTAGCGGCTTGGTGGTCAGATAGGAAAGCAGCAGCATTGCCGCGGTCGAGATCGCCACGGTGATGATGTGCAGAAGCGTGACCGATTCGATCTGCTCGCCGCGCAGCCGCATGAGATCGTCCGCGTCGTAACGGACGGAGAGGAAGTAGTTCTGTCCGCCGATCGATACGCAGCCCGCGGTGTCCAAAAGCGTGCGTCCGCCGTCGTCTTTGATCAGCCGATACGCAAACCGCCGCACGCGCAATTCCGGAAACGTCAGGGTTTCGGCAAACTCGTCGGTGCTGGCGGTGAGAAGCTTCGAGTCGGTGCTGTACAGCGCGCAGGGCGATTCGACCCCCTGATTGGAGCCTGCGCGGCGCAGAATCTCCGCGTACATTTCGGGCGAAGCGGTGTTGTAATAGAGATAGATGCCGTACAGTTCCGCTTCCATCGCGGAGGCAAGCGCCGAATAGTCCGCGACCGCCGCCTGTACGCGAAAACGCAACGCCGTGTCAAAGCTCTGCGCGATCAGGATCTGACCTGCCACGCCGAACAACAGCGTTACGATAAGAACGGTGCATATGCAGATTTTGAGGGCAAATCTCATGTGGTTGGGATGTCGAGGCGATACCCGATCTTATGGACGGTCTTGATGCGGTCCTGCCAGCCGAGCTTGCGGCGGAGCCGCTGTACATGACTGTCCAGCGTGCGCGTTTCGCCGATGTAATCGGTTTCCCATACGCGCTCAAACAGCGCTTCGCGGAACAGCGCGGTGTTGGGGTTCTGCGCAAACAGCACCAGAAGGTCGAACTCTTTGCGGGTCAGTTCCACGCGCTCGCCGTTTTGAATGACTTCGCGCGCGTCGAGATCGATGAGAACGTCGTACACCTGCAAGAGCCCCTGGCTCTTGTTGTAGCGGCGCAGCACCACTTCGATGCGAGCAATCAGCTCCACGATCTCAAACGGTTTTACGATGTAGTCCTCCGCGCCGAGCTTCAGACCTTTGACGCGGTCGTTTACGTCGCTCTTCGCGGTGAGGAAGATCACGGGGATGCCCATCGGGCGGATATAGGCGAGCAGATCGTAGCCGTCGAACTTCGGCAGCATGATGTCCAAAAGCACCAGATCGAACGTGTTCTTTTCGAGAAGATCCGCCGCCTGCTGACCGTCGTACGCGCAGGTGCATACATACCCCTGCCGCGTCAGATTCATACGGATCAGATTTGCGATCGGCTGCTCGTCGTCAACGATCAGTATTTTAATCATAATACCCTTCCTCCGGTTCCTTTATTTGGAAGAAATGATAGCATACGGATGCGGACGAAATGTAACAGGATTGTTTCAATCCGCGGTTTTTTTCGGCTTTTTCCGGAACATGCGCTTCGGGCGTTGATACGGCGGCGGATCGGTCGGTTCGCGCCGCACCGGGAACAGATGCGTCACGCCGGAGACCTCCAGCTGCACCAGGACCGCGCAGGTGATCGGCAGCGTAAAGAGCCCCAGCCCGCCGAACAGCTTGAGTCCCACATACATCGCCAGCAGCGTGATCAGCGGATGCAGTCCCACGCGCTCGCCGACGATCTTCGGCTCGATAAACTGCCGCGCGATCACGACCACGAGGTAGACGATGAACAGAATGACGCCCTGCTGATAATTGCCGCGCAGCAGCGTGATGATCGACCACGGCAGCATGATCATGCTGGAACCGAGGATCGGCAGAATATCGAAGACCGCGATGCCGAGCGCGATCAGGGCAAAGTGCTTGACGCCGGCGCAGAGCAGACCTACGGTGAGCTCCGCAAACGTAATGAGAAAGATCAGCGAGTAGGCGCGCAGATACTGTCCGATGGTCTGCCTGAGCGACCGGAACGCCGCGGACGATTTTTCATAGAGCGATTCGGACATGCGCGAGGTCACCGCGCGGCGGATGTTGTCATAATCGAGCGCGAAGAAGTAGGTCGCGCCGACCGAGAGAATAACCTTGACCACAAAGCCCGGCACGTTTTTCACAAGATCGGTCACGACAGCCGTGGACAGCGCGACGACCTTCGGCTGCAGCGTGGCGATCAGCGAGTCCTTGATGGAGTACAGCCACGTCATCAGCGTCGAGTCGTTGCCGTGCATCAGGTTGTCGATCTTATCGAGCAGCGCGTTGACGTCGGGCACGAAGCGCGTATTGAACCAGTCGACCGCGTTGGATGCGGATTGATAAAGCCAGCGTCCCGCAAGCAGCAGCAGACCCGCGACGATCAGATAGACCACCGTCACCAGGACCGCCGCCGTGAGTTTCTTATGGAAGCGCAGTTTGCGATGCAGGAACCCGACTGCCGGCAGCACGATCGCGGAGATCAGCAGCGAGAACAGAAACGGCAGCAGCAGCGGGATCAGATATTTGTACAGCACAAAGAGGACCGCGGCAAGCAGCACGGCGATCAGCAGAATGCGCAGATAGTATTGTACCTTTTCGTTTTTCATTGAACCCAGTATATCACAGCCGTGCGATCCCGTCAAAACATTCTTCTCGACAAAGTTTGGGTTGCAGGATCGCAAAAACCGCGTATAATATGAAACTATGAACTGGTATTATCATTCCCGGGATCCGCGATACAAATCCCCGTTCGGCGCAGTGAAATGCGGCGAAGCGGTACAGATCCGGCTCGACGGCGAAGCGGATGCACTGCCGCTGCTTGTGCTGTTTGAGCCCGACGGCGAACGCCGCGTTCCCATGACGTGGGACGGCGAAAGCTGGCGCGCGTCGTTTTTTGCGCCGGATACGCCGTGCCGCATGGGCTACTGTTTTGCGATCGGCGGACGGTACTTCGGCGCGGACAGCGGCGAAGCGCGCTTTTCCGACGCGCCCGCGCCGTTCGGACTGACCGTTTACGACGGCGCGTTTGAAACGCCGGACTGGTTCCGCCGCGGCGTGTGCTACCAGATTTTTCCGGACCGCTTTTTCTGCTCGGACCGCGAACGGTTTTTGCGCGCGGCGGACGCATACCGCACGGCGGGCCGGGAGCTCTATGTGCATGAGAACTGGGACGAGGAGCCGCTGTATCTGCCGCACGGCGGCGCGGCGCACTACGCGCCGGACGATTATTTCGGCGGCGATCTGAACGGTATTACGGAAAAGCTTTCGTACCTTCAGTCGCTCGGGATCACCTGCCTGTACGTAAACCCAATCTTTGCGGCGCACTCGAATCACCGCTACAACACGGCGGACTATCATTCGATCGACCCGCTGCTCGGCACAAACGAGGACTTCGCGGCGCTCTGCGCGGCGGCGAAAGCGCACGGCATCCGCGTCATTTTAGACGGCGTGTTTTCGCATACCGGCGACGACAGCATCTACTTCGACCGCTACGGGCGCTACGGCAGCGGCGCCTGCCAAAGCAAGGCGTCCCCGTACTATCCGTGGTACCGGTTTTACGACTATCCGAACCGGTATGAGTGCTGGTGGAATTTCGAAACGCTTCCGAACGTGGAGGAGACCGAGCCGAGCTACAGCGCGTTCATACAGGGCGAGGGCGGCGTGCTGAAATCGTGGCTTTCCATGGGCGCGTCCGGCTGGCGGCTCGACGTTGCGGACGAGCTGCCAGATTCGTTCATCCGCGGCGTGCGCAGTTCGATCAAAAAGACCGATCCCGACGCGCTTCTGATCGGCGAGGTCTGGGACGACTGCGCGACCAAGTCCGGCCCCGAGGGCCGGCGCGGCTATGTGAACGGCGACGAGCTGGACGGCGCGATGAACTATCCGCTGCGCGAGGCGCTGATCGACTTTTTGAACGGACGGACCGACGCGTACGCCTGCGCGGACGCGTTGAACCGCCTGCTTGAGAACTACCCGAAGCCGTTTTACGACGCGTGCTTAAACCTTCTGGGTTCGCACGACACGGAGCGCATCCGTACCGCGCTGACCGGCATTCCCGATGCGCGCACGCTTACGCGGGACGAGCAGCTGAAACACCGCCCCGATGCGGCGACGCTCGAACGCGCGAAACGGAGGGTTCTGTGCGGCACGGCGCTTCTGACGGCGCTGCCCGGCGTTCCGTGCATCTATTACGGCGACGAGGTCGGCATGACGGGCATGTGCGATCCGTTAAACCGCGGCACGTTCCCGTGGGGAAGGGTAGATGCGGCGTTTTTAGAACAGATGCGCGCATGCATTGCAATGCGCAGGGAAAGCGAAGCGCTCCAAACGGGCGGCGTGCGTATCGCTGCAGTCGGCTGCCGAACGCTTGCCGTGATCCGCGATTCGCAAACCGAAACGCGGATCCTGCTGGTCAATTCGGATGACAAACCCGTACGCGCCGTGCTCTATCCCGCGCTGTTTTGCGAGGGACCGGACGCCACAAAACCGCTTGCGTTTGCGGGCGCGTACCGCGCAGAGGACGGGATGCGGATCGAAGCGCATGCGTCGCTGTCGGTCACGGTACCCGGTACGGGATTCAAACTGCTCAAAAAAGCGTAAGCGTCACCAAAATATCACAAATCGCTTGTTGAAATGCGCGGGCTTGTGCGGTATACTAAGTTCACGAATTGAAACAAAGGAGCAAAGACCATGATCACAAAGGATATGAACATTCGCAAAATCATCGAAGTGGACGAGGACCTCGCGGGCGTGCTGATCGCCAGCGGCATGCATTGCCTCGGCTGCGCGATGTCGCACTTTGAGAACCTCGAAGAGGCGTGCGCCGTCCACGGTATCGACGCGGACGAGCTGTGCAACCGCTTAAACGAGTTCCTTGAGAACAAGAACAACAAGTAATTGCAACAGGAACCGCCCTGCCGAACCCGGCGGGGCATTTTTGAACCATGACAAACCGTATTCGACTGGAATCGATCGACGAAAGCGCGCTTGACGTCTACGCGCGGCTGACCGAGGCGCAGCTTCGGAATCGCCTGGAACCCGAAAAGGGCGTGTTTATCGCGGAAAGTCCCAAGGTCATCCGGCTTGCGCTCGACGCGGGGTATGAGCCGGTGTCCTTTCTTATGGAGCAAAAGCACATCGAAGGCGACGCAAAGGAACTGCTTGTGCGTTGTCCCGACGTGCCGGTCTATACCGGCGAACGCGAGCTGCTTGCATCGCTGACCGGCTATGCGCTCACGCGCGGCGTGCTGTGCGCGATGCGAAGAAAACCGATGGCAGCGCCGGAAGCGATCCTAAACGGCGCGCGTCTTATTGCCGTGCTCGAAGGCATTACCGACGCAACCAACCTCGGCGCGATCGTAAGAAGCGCCGCCGCTTTAAACGTTGACGCGATCCTGCTTTCGCCCGACTGCTGCGATCCGCTGAACCGCCGCGCCGTGCGGGTGAGCATGGGCACGGTCTTTCAGGTGCCGTGGACGGTGCTGCCCGATCCGATCGACGCAAGCGTGAAGCGCCTGCGCACGCTCGGCTTTTCGACCGCTGCGATGGCGCTGTCGGACGAGTCCGTTTCGCTTGCCGATCCCGCGCTGAAAGCATGCGAAAAGCTTGCCGTGGTGCTCGGCACCGAGGGCGACGGGCTAAGGCCCGCATCGATCGCCGCCTGCGATTACACGGTGCGCATTCCGATGGGACACGGCGTGGACTCCTTGAACGTCGCCGCTGCCGCCGCCGTCGCGTTCTGGGAACTGCGTCGATCATAACGACGATGTCAAAAGACCCACGCGGGTCTTTTTTCATTTCGGAAGAGGCCTTAGCTTTCCGCCTGATCCGGCGTATCTTGTCCATCGGCGACCTGCTCGAAGATCGGACGGATCTGTTTGCGTCCGCCCCAGATCAAAATCCAGCAGGCGAGCATGGCGAACGCGCCGCAGATCGTGACGCAGAGCCGGTAATCAAGCCACTCGCCGAGCGCGCCGACTGCGAGGACCAGTATGCTTCCGGCAGCGGTGTACAGCATCCCGTCGAACGCGTTGACGCGGGCGCGCAGGTGTTCCGGCAGATACCGCTGCACGGCGGCGTTTCGCAGGATCGCGCTGTTGTTGCCCAAAAAACCGCAAAGCGCGCGGTTTATAAGCATCAGCGGATACGGAAGCCACAGCAGGATCATATCCATCGTCTCATAGATTTGATAGATGGAAAAGATGACGCCGAACTTCTTTTTCGGGGGGATTTTGACGCGGTACTGCACCGCGCTGCCGACCGTGCGCCCTAAAAACTCCGCGACCGAGAACAACGCGTACATCGTCGCCGTCAGGCCCGGCATGGTGCGGAAGAAGGCGACCATGATCGGCGCATAGCCGTTCGCAACGCCGTTGGTGAGCGCCATGTAACCGTAGATGCGCAACAATCCGCGCTCGTTTTTGAGATATGCCGCCGCCTCCTTAATGTCGCCGGTCCATTCGCGAAGCCCGTACCGTTCGAGCCGGATCGGTTTGCGTTCCGTTTGGATAAAGCTTTCGGTCAGCGCCGCAAGAAGCGACAGCACACCCTGTGCAATCAGCAGCAGCGAAACGCCGAGCGTGTCCAGAAGGATCGCGCCGAGCGGCATCATGATCACCTTCAGGATCGGATAGAGCATCGCGGAAACCGCGTAGCCCTTCTGTTCGAATCCGTTCGGGATCAGATCGGGATAGATGCTCGTATAGGCAAGCTCGTCGATCGAACCGAGACATGCGAGCAGCAGCGAAAGACCGAGGTAGCCGACGTAGGAAAACGGAAAGAAGATCAGCCACACGCCCATGCCGGCGTACAGAACGCCGTTTATGACGTCGCCGAGCACGAGGAACAGCTTGCGAGGCAGACGGTCCATCAGCGGTGCGACGAACAGCGGCAGAATCACGTACGGTATAAGCTGGATCGCCACGATCAGCGCGGAAGCGAGCGTGCTCTGCGTTTCATCGAAGACCAGAAAGGACAGCGCAAATCCGCCCGCGATCGCACCGGCCGCGCCGAGCGTCGACGCAGTTGTGACCAGAATATAGTTGCGTGTCCACAGCGTTTTCTTTTCCATGCTCTTTTCCCTCCACTTTGATTGTATCAAACGCGTTAAGAAAAGAAAATACGGCATATTTGGGAAATATGCCGTATAAAAAACGCTGTAAAAGATGTTTAAGAGTGAATCTCAGGAAAATCCGAAAGAAGGTCGAGCGCCTTCTTATATTGGCGCGTTGCGCGGTACCATTCGAGCACCCAGGGCAGATGAAATACGGCATAGCCGGCTGGCAGTTCCTTGCGACAGCGTTCGAAGCAATGCAGCAGCAGTTCGCCGTATGCAGCATGCGCAAGATAATCCGGATGCAGAAGACGATATCGCACCGTATCGCAAAACAGACGCACGGTCTCGGTCGGCGGATAATCGGAGGCTGCGGCGTCGGCGCGATCGAGTGCGGCGAGCGCTTCTTCCGTCCGGCCCGTTTTTTCGCAGCAGATCGCGAGCTTGTGCAGCGCCAGCATGGAAGGGGAATTGAGCGACGAAAAATAAGCGTATGCGCGTTCGCAGTCGCCGGATTCGATATAGGACGAGGCGATGTTATAATCGATCGTGGAAACCACGTCCGTTTCCGAGACAGCAACGGCAAGCCGCCGTGCCGCGTCGTATTCCGCAAGCATTTGAGGAAGCTCGCCGAGATCGCTCATACAGTTTCCGATTCGCGCCTTGCATTCCATCATCAGACGCGCCGCGCCGCATTCTGCGGCAAGCTCATAGCCCGTGCGCAGATGTGCCAGCGCGTTTTGATACCGTCCGCTTTCATATGCATTCTTTCCGGCGCAGAAATGAAAATACGCGTTCGGGTGCAGGCGGATCGCTTCTTCATAGTTGTCTTCCAATGCGCGGTACAGGGCAAGCGCACGAGTATCCATGCAGGGGACGAGTGCGGCGTCGGGAAGAGGCGAGAGTCCCGCCACACAGGCGAGCAACAGAACGTGCAGTCCGGATGCTGTTGTCTCGAAGCGACGATAATCGGTTTTGAACAGCTCGAAAAAGGCGGCAAAGTCGCCGGAAAACAGCGACTCGTACGCGTCGCGAACGAATTGCGCGGCGTCGGCGTCGACAGATGCGTTTCGCGCGATGCCGAGACGCAATAACAGCGCGTCAAGAACCTCGGCGGACGGCTCGGCCTTGCCCTGCTCGATCTTTGAAAGATAGGAGACCGTGCAGATCCCCTTTGAGAGTCCTGCCTGGCTCCAGTTTTTTTCCAGCCGCTTTCGGCGGATCAACGCTCCGAGATACTGCATGGGTCCTCCGATACCAACCCGTTTCGGTTATTGCTTCGGTTGTGCGCTCACGACGCTGACGTGCGGATACGGGATATCGATGCCGTTTGCGAGCAGCGCCTCGCGCACGCGCGTCTGGATATCGTCGATCAGCCGCTCCGTCGGGGTTGTCCGCTCGTAGTACACTGTCGTCGTCATGACGAGCGCGCTGTCGTCCAGCGCGATGAAAAACACGTCGCCGTAGGCGGGCATTCCGTCCGCATCGGTCTTGCCGGGGACCGCATACGCGCTGTCTTTGATCGCCTGACGGATGACATCCTTTGCTCTCGCCACGTCGCTGTCGTAGCCGATCGGAAAACTGAACTTGACGGAGCGGGCGATCTGATGAAAGCTGTAATTGGTCAGCGACTGGCTGTTTACCTTGCTGTTGGGCACGATGTAACGCAGCGTGTCGATCCCGCGCAGCACGACGTGGCGGTTGGTGATGTCCTCCACGATGCCGATCGTGCCGTCCGAGAGCTCGATGCGGTCGCCGATCTCGAACGGCTTCTGTACGCTGATCATCAGACCTGCGAGGATGTCCTTGATGACGTCCTGCGCCGCGAACGCGATGACCGCCGAAACGACCGCCGTGCCGCCGAGCATGGTCTTCCAGACCGACGCGTTGCTGTCGAGCGCGGAGATCGCAAGAATCAGAACGCCGACAACGATGATCACTTTGTTCATCCGCTCGAAGAATACCAGATGAATGCCGCGCTGTTTTCGGTTCAACGCCTGAAAGACCTTGCGGTTTGCAAACACCAGCAGCCAGATGATGAGCCCCGCGGCGACGATCGTGACGCCGACCCAGAAAAGTTTCTGCCAAAACTCGTCGTTAATCCAGGAGAACCTGTCCAAGAACCCCTCTTTACAATAGATTTGCATACTCCCCTGCGGGACCTGCCCGCATCCCTTTCACAAAATGGTGTTTCGGATCAACCTTCAGGGCGTCGGGAACCTTTCAGTTCCAGCGCTCTTCGATAAGTTTCTTTCTTGGAAAGACCCGATCGTTCTGCGGCGATCGCCGCGGCGTCCTTCAGCGATTCGGTTTTCAGAAGCTCGAAAAGAAGCTCGTCAAGATCGGGCGCGGGATTTTCCGCCTTCCGTCCGGGAACGAACGCGATCACGCATTCGCCCTTCGGCTCCTCCGAAAACCGCTCGATCAGTTCCGACAGCGTGCCGCGCACGACGGTCTCGAACTTTTTGGTAAGCTCGCGGAGCACCGCCGCCGGCCCGTCGCCGAAGCGGTCCAAGAGGTCTTTCAGCGTCGCCTGCACGCGGTGCGGACTTTCGTAGAGGATCACCTGATGGCGGATCGGCGCGATCGCGTCGAGCGCTTCCCGGCGCGGCTTTGCTTCGCGCGGAAGAAACCCGACGAACGTAAACGGCTGCGCGGGCAGTCCCGACAGCACGGCGGACATCAGAACGGCGCTTGCGCCGGGGATCACGGTGCAGGGCAGACCTTGCTTTGCGCATGCGTCCACGAGCATTGCGCCGGGATCGGACACGCCGGGCATGCCCGCGTCGGACACGTAAGCGACGGTCTTTCCCTCTTTGAGCGCGGCGATCACCTCTTCGGTACGCTCGCGCTCGTTGTGCGTGTGCAGCGAGCGCGTCGGTTTTTTGATCCCGAAATGCTGAAGCAGGATACCCGTGTGCCGGGTATCCTCACAGTAGATCACGTCGGCGGCTTCAAGCGTTTCGACCGCGCGCGGCGACAGATCGCCGAGATTGCCGATGGGCGTTGCGACAAGGTACAGCATCAGCGGAGCCTCGTGCGCAGGTTTTCCCCGCGCAGCAGTACGATCGCGGTCAGCGCGCCGTCGATCATGCGGCTTGCCACGCGCTCGCCGTAGCGTTCGAACAGGCCTTCGCGGTCGAGATTGCTGATGAGCACGGTCGGACGCTGCGCCGCGCCGCGCTCGTTGAGAATGCGGAAAAGCGATTCGATCGTGACGTTGGGGATCATCGGCTCGGTGCCGAGATCGTCCAGCACCAGAAGCGGCGCCGAAAGGTACGGCAGGATTGTTTCGCTGTGTGAGTCGAGCCCGTCCAGGATCGACTGGATGCACTGGTATGCGGTTGCCTTGACGGCGTACACGCCGTTTTCGATCGCGGCGTAGGCGATCGCGTTGCCGAAGAACGACTTGCCGAGTCCCGACTGTCCGAGGATCAGAAGATTCGGCTTCTCGGGCGCGGGCAGCGCCGCCGCGTAGCGTTCGGAGAAGCGGCGCATGGCAAGCGCCTGTTTTTTCTGTTCGTCGGTCGGATACAGCGATTCGTCGAAGGTTTTGAACGTTTCGCGCTCGTTGATGCGCGAACCGAAAAGCTGCAGCTCCTGCTGCTTTTTCAGCGCGCACGAACAAAGCCGTCCGCCGTCCTCGCCGAGCATGCCGGTGTCGTGACACTTCGGGCAGGTATAGATCGGTTCGAGGTAGTCGGCGGGAAAATCAAGGGAGATCAAAAGCGTCTGCCGCTCCGCGCTGATCGCGGCGATGCGGGATTTGGCGGCGGCGACGCTCAATTTCCCCGCGCCGTACTGCTGCATGACAAGCCCGCGCTCGTCGGAAAGGGAGCGGAATCGCGGACTCTTTTGATCGCACAGCGCGATGCGTTTCTCCAAAAGCGCGCGGTTTTTATCGCGCAGGTCGCTGTAATAGCGTTTCAGTTCGTTCGTCATAGGTCCTCGTTCAGGTCAACGACCAGTCGGTTGAAATCGTCCTCGGAGATCGGCGTCTGTTCATAGACAAGCGCTTTGTTCCGTTTCTGCCTGCGTGCCGGCGAAGACTCCTTTTTGCGCAGATGCTTTTCGGCGTCCTCTGCGGTACCGACGCCGTTTTGCGCCCAGTCGGACAGGATCTTTTTGAGCAGTCCCAGCGGCCGCTCGGCGCCGGCGCATTCGTCCGCGGCAAGCAGGATCGCTTCGCGCGAAATGCCCTTTTCGTCGCGGAACATGGCAAGCTGGCGCACGTTTGACAGCGAGGGGATCTCGACCTTGCCGAGCCGCGCAAAGACCATGCGCGCAAACTCGCGATCCAATGCGTCCTTCTGCTCGGTGCGCTCGATCTCCGTGACGCTTGTGAGGTTCTGCTCCTTCATCGTTTGCAGCCGGTCGTTCAGAATCGCAAACGACGGCGTAGAAACGTCGGTCATGCGCGCGCACACCGCAAGAATCGTTTCCGCGTCGAAGCCCCATTCGTTGATCCATGTGTCGTACAGCGCCATTTCGTCGACGGTCGGCGGCCGGCGTTTGTTCCAGCGGCGCAGCACTTCGGTCGCGCCGTGCTTTTGCATGCGGTAGTCCGCGACGTACGCTTCCGCCTGCGCCTGCGTTTTGATGCCGTCCTCGCTCCACGATTCCGCGACGGAACGGATGTAGTTGCACGAAACGCGCCTGCCCTTCTGCTCCATGCAGTAACCGACCAGCGCAAGCACCGCGCCCTCTTCGAGCCCGTACAGCTCGATGCAGTCGTACATCGCTTTCATCTCGCGAAGGTTCAGCGTACGCGGCGACAGCAGCGCGTTTAAGGAATCGACGAACGCGCGGTACTTCACCGGCGTCGCCGTGGTCACGGCGGGCTGCTCGGTCAGAAGATACTCGACCGAAAACGGCTCGTCGGACAGGATGCGCACAAGACCCTACACGAACGCGCAGCGCACCTGCGATTCGGGGATGCCGAGCGCGTCCCCGATGGCGACGTCCGAAAGCGATCCGTGGTAGCACTGCATGAGTCCGAACAGATATACCTTTACAAACGTGCCGTCCGCATCGGGCATGAAGTTCAGAAAAAACAGATTGTCGACCGGCGTCAGTTCACGCCGCGCCGCATCGGGCGAAAAACGGATATTCATACGCGTATTATAGCACGGAAAACCCCCGGATTGCAACGGGACGCGCGAATTTCGGTACGGGTAAAAATATCTGGTATTTTTGGGAACAAGCCACTATAATATAAACCATGAAAACGCTGAGAATCAACCGAACAAGACTGATTATCGCATCGGGCGTCCTGCTGCTTCTGCTGGTCCTGCTGTTTGTCGTCGTACGCGCCGCGGTCCGCACGGGCTGCCGGGGCGGCGAGGAGGCGGGACCGACGCAGGAACCGATCATAACGCCCGCGCCGACGCTCTTGGATCTGTACGCGCACTTCGACTGGACGGAGACGACGGAGATCTCGGTCTACGATCATCGGGCGGACAAGCTGATCACGATGAACCTCGAGGAGTATATCACGGGCGTCGTGTCGGCGGAGATGCCGGCGCGGTACGAGCTTGAGGCGCTCAAAGCGCAGGCGGTCGCGTCGCGCTCCTACACGCTGCACAGCATGGCGCACGGCGGATGCCGCTCGCACGAGGGCGCGGACGTGTGTACCAACAGCGCGTGCTGTCAGGCGTTCTCCACGCATGCGCGGATGCAGGAGCGCTGGGGAAACGATTATGTAAAGAACTACAACCGCGTGGCGACGGCGGTCATGGATACGGCGGGCGAGATTCTGACGTATAAAGGGAAGCTGTGCGACACGATGTATCACGCGGCGTCCGGCGGGCATACCGAGGATTCCGAAAACGTCTACGCGAACGCGATCCCGTACCTGCGCGGCGTCGAGAGTCCGTATGAGGATCCGGACACGCAGGCGGACGTTGCGATCGGCACGTCGGAGCTGGTCGCGCTGATCGCGGCGAAATACCCGGACAGCGGCGTCACCGAGGAGACCGTGAAGGACGGGATCGAGATTCGTTCGACCTATGAGAGCGGCCGCGTGGAAAAACTGCGGCTCGGCAAATCGGAGATCACCGGCAAGCAGGCGCGCTCGCTGTTCGGTCTAAAGAGCGCGATGTTTACGATCACCTGGTCGGAGGACGGGATCGTGTTCCATACCAAGGGCTACGGGCACGGCGTCGGGCTTTCGCAGAACGGCGCAAACGGTATGGCGAAGCACGGCTCGACCTATGACGAGATTTTGCATCACTACTATACGGACGTGGTCCTCACCGTGTACGGCGCGGACGGCGTGCCGACGATTTCCGACGACGCGGACCTCGATCAATCGGACGACGGATCGCCGTTCGTTCCCGAGGACTGACATGGAACGCTTCGAATGGCTGATCGAACCGCATACCGGTATTTTCCAGGATCCGGCGCTCGGGTGTTTTTCGGAGGACGCGATCGCGCTTGCGCACTTTTTCTCGGCGCATAAGGGGGATACGGTGCTCGATCTCGGCACGGGAAACGGCATTCTGTGCCTGTACGCCGAGGCGCTGTACGGCGGCTCGTACACGGGGATCGACATAAACGAAGCGCAGATCGCGCTGGCGAAACGGAGCGCCGAACGGAACGGACAGCCGATCCGCTTTCTTTCGATGCGCGTCGAGGACGCGCCGAATGCGCTCGGACACGGGACGTTTTCACGCGTTGTGATGAATCCGCCGTATTTTACGTCCGGTGACGCGGGCAGGTTTTCCGAAGCGCGCCACGCGGACGAAGCACAGCTTCTGCGCTGGTGCCGCGCGGCGTTTCTGCTGCTGAAAAACGGCGGACGGCTGACGCTGTGCTATCCCGCCGAGCAGCTTTCCGCCCTGTTTCGCGCGCTCGATCAAAGCCGGTTCGCGCCCAAACGAATGCAGCTGCTTACGCAGGGAGCGCGGGCGCGGCTTGCGCTGGTCGAAGCGAAAAAGGACGGCGCCGACGGCGTGACGATCACCGTTTCGCAGGGCAAGGCAAAAATGCCGGATCCGCCGTCGATACAGACGGTTTGAACCATGCCGCTCGAAAAGAGCGGTTTTTTGATTCATAATTCGTTCACGGAATTCCCGCAAACGCTCACAATTTATGAATTGCAATTCGGCGCGTCCCGGCGCAAACTGTCGAACGGGGGCAGGGGAGGAGAAAAAACATGAACGAACGGAAAACGGACGCGCCGCGCGCATGGCGCAGTACGGGGATCGGACGCACGCGCGATACGGGCCGCTGTGTAAGCGAACTGCTGATCGAGCACGGGATCGCGCCGCACCAGAAAGGGTATGCGGCGCTGCGCGACGGCGTACGGGTGCTGGCGGAACTGAACCGCTGCTGCCGGGTGCGGACCAACGAGGACCTGTATCCGCTGCTCGGCGCAACGGGAACGCAGGTCGAACACGCTGTGCGCGACGCGATCAAAACCGCGTGGGAACGCAGGGCTGCCGCCGCGCAGACGGATCTGTTCTTCGGCACATGTCAGCCGACCGGCGCGGCGTTCCTGTATACGCTTGCGGAACGCGTGCGCGACCGCATGGCGGCGGAAAAAGAAGCATGATACAGATTGTTGAGAATGGTATCAGAAGCCGCGTTTTCGCCCCGAGGCTATACGAAGGTATGCGAAGGGGTGAAAACGTCGGCTAATTTGCGGCGAAACCAAATGAAAAGTAAGGGCGTTCGAGCCCTTACTTCATACGGTTTTTTTGCACTCGCAAAAGGTTGGTAGCGACGGAGAGCCGTCGTGAGCGCGTTTACAAGCGAGCAGGCGAGCCGAGCGTGACCTTTTGCGGAAAGGAGCCGAAGCGGAGAGGGTGAGCGGAGATGCTTTGTGAAAGATTGTTGACTTTTATAACACAAAAGCGTCGCCGCGAACGATTCGACGCTCGCGGCGACGCGCAAATGGTCTGGTGCCGTTATCGGCAATCTGCGGTTTTGACGGTGTAGGTCGTGACGTTTTTCACCGTTTCGCCGTCGATCTGCAGCGCCTGCGGCTTCGAGAATGTGACGGTGACTTCCTTGCCGGTAAAGATCTTCATGATCTTGTCGTGCTTTGCGTGCTTGCCGGCGGAGAAATCCGGGAACGCCATAAGCGCTTTCAGCTTTCCGCAGCTGTGATAGACGATCAGCGAGACGGAATCCGTTTTGCTGCGATCCTGATCGGGCGTCGGGCGCATGTTGCCGCCGTAGCACTTGCCGAACATCGTCGAAGCGAGCCAGACGCGGCGAAACGTTTCCGTCCTGCCGTCGACGGTGACGGTCGCGTCGCAGGGCTTGTAGTGGAACAGAAGTCCCTTGATCGCAATGCTCGTATAGTTGATCGGCTTGTCGCTTGTTTCACGCAGCGCGTCGCCGACTTCGCAGCAGTAGCCGTCGATGCCGTAGCCGATTCCGTTTAAGAAACGCTTCGTCATGCCGTTGACGGTGACGGTCGGCAGGTCTATAAGGTATTCGTTGATCACAAACGGCGCGGCGTCGTGCGGAAGGTCGCGGTCGTTCATGAAATCGTTGCCGGTTCCCGCGCCGTAGAGCAGGATCGGATTCTGCGGCGCATAGCCGTCCAGCTCGTTGACGAAGTGGTTCAGCGTCCCGTCGCCGCCGCACAGGATCACGGCGTCGTCCTTTGCCAGCGCGTCCAAAAACGCGGGCAGATTGCCCATCTCGGTAACGTCGCGGAAGAACAGTTCGTCGTCCGGATAGAACATGCGGACTTTCTCAGCGGCTTCTTTGCCGTGTCCATTGCCTGCCATGGGATTAAAAAGTACGTAATAACGCATGGGAGTCTCCTTTCATTTCATACAGGATTCCATTCGCTCGCGAACGGCATCCGAAATTTCGTGTGTCTGCATCTGTTCGACCTGTTCGGCGGGCAGAACGTCCGCGACGGTGAAGTCCACGACCGTGCGATGCAGGAAGAACCGGTGCGCAATGTCCTCGGTGTGCTTCGTAAACGCAACGACGACGGGCACGTGCGCGCGCCTTGCCATCGCAAACGCGCCGGCGCGGAACGGCAGAAGCCCCGGTTCAGCCTTATTGCGCGTGCCCTCGGGGTATACGGCGACGGCGGTCTGTTCGTCTTTCAGGATATCGACCGCGCGAAGGATCGTCTTGAGTCCCTCGCGGTTGTCCTCACGGTTGATCGAGAGAAATCCGCTCATATGCGCGAACGCGCCGGCGATCGGGATCCGGAAGATCGAGGGCTTGCAGATATAAACGATCTCCGTGCCCTTGAACAGCTTGAGCGCGACGAACGGATCGAAATTCGACCGGTGATTTGCGACGAGCAGGAACGGCTTTGTGCGATCGACCTTCTCAAGTCCCGTTTCGCGGATGCGAACGCGCCCGAGAAGCAGGATCAGATCGACGGTCTCGACCAGAACGCGGCGGAATCCGTGATGCGCGCGCTTGACCGGCTTTTTGACGTTCACGCACAGCGAGATGAGGAAAAGGATTAAAAAGTACAGGATCAGAAGCGCCAAAAACGCGCCCGCAAAGAACAGCGGAATCCGGAGCACGAACCACCAGGTCGTGCAGGGGGCTAAGACCACGGAAAAAAACACGGCGCAGACAGCGCTCAGAAACAGAAGGATGATCAGAATTGTCATGATTGATACCTCTGTTTCGGATTATATCGTATTTTGTCAAAAATTACAATTCTTTTTCGGGGTATTATAAAGGAAACAAAAAAAGGACCGTGAACGGGGATCACGAATCCTTTTCTCTTGCCGTGCAGGCATCCAAGCCGGAGCAGGGCGTCGTTCAGCCTGCGCTTTCGCCCTGCGTGAGCGCAAGGAGATTGCGGTACAGCGTGTCTAACAGCGCGCGGATATGCCGTTCGAGATCGCCCGTTTTTTTCGGCGGGCGACCGACGCGGGGCACGTTCGGATCGCGCACGAACGGATCCGGCACGACGTAGCCCTCCGATGCCAGCGCCGCGCGCATGCCGCGTACCTTTTCGGGCTGCGAACGCAAAAGCGAACGGTATTTGTTCTGATAGCGCAGCATGCGTCGCGTATCGCCCTCTGCAAGCGCAAGCGTGCAGGCGCGCACCGACTGCCCGTTGGAAAGCGCGAGCAGGACCGTGCGCAAAAGCTGTTCGGTCTCCGCGTCGGTAAACGGCAGAAACGCCGGTTCCGCTTTCTCCGCGGTCTTTAACTGCGTGTAGTAGTGATTGCGCACGCTGTTCGGGCGGCGGTTCGTCTCCCTGGCGATCGCGTCGAACGCCGTTTTCAGCGGCAGACGTTTTTTGCGCGCTTCATTCGCCGCGTTCTTCAGCGCTTCGTTCTCCGCTTCCGTCCAACCGGTATGCATTCCTTTCAAGCATGTCACCTCCTTTGGTATTCGTCCGGAGTATGGACCTAAATCGGTTCGGCTATACCAATTTATGCACCGGTTTTTTTCATCATTAAAAAAGTTTTATGTTTTTGTGAAAAAACGGCTTGACAGGTTGACTTTGAAATGATATTATCCGATATTGCATTATGATACCTATACTGTGGTAATATGCCCCCAAATGTGCTTCCGGATCACAAAAGCGCATGAAAACGGGGCGGAATCCGCAGGAAAAGGAATCCGTGCCGCCTCCGCGGGCGGGGGGATACGCCCGAAATATTCAGATGAGAATTTCATCAGCAAGGAGTGAACGCAATGATGCATGACGTCAAAATGGGAAAACGGACCAGAAAGAGCTTTTCTCACATTCAGGAAGTTCTTGAAATGCCCGATCTCATTGAGGTGCAGAAGAATTCCTACTATCATTTTCTGAGAGAGGATCTTCGGGAAGTCTTTAAGGACATCTCCCCGATCGTTGATTTCTCCGGAAAACTCGTGCTGGAATTCGTGGACTACCGGATCGATCTGGATAAGCCCAAGTACTCCATCGAAGAAAGCAAGAGCCGCGACGTCAACTACGCGGCGCCGCTGCGCGTGACCGTGCGCCTGATTAATAAGGAAACGGGCGAGGTCAAACAGCAGGAAGTCTTTATGGGCGATTTCCCGCTGATGACGCCGCAGGGAACGTTCATCATCAACGGCGCGGAACGCGTTATCGTTTCGCAGCTCGTTCGCTCTCCGGGTGCATACTACGCCGCGGAGACCGATAAACTCGGAAAACAACTGTTTTCTAGCCAGGTGATCCCGAATCGCGGCGCGTGGCTCGAATACGAAACGGATTCCAACGGTATTCTGTACGTGAAGATCGACCGGCAGCGCAAGGTCTTTATCACGGCGCTTCTGCGCGCGATCGGTTACGGCACCAACGCGGAGATCCTCGACCTTTTGGGCAACGACGAGCGCCTCGAAGCGACGCTCGCAAAAGACCCCACCCGTTCGGTCGTGGACGGTCTTGTCGAGATCTACCGCCGTCAGCGTCCCGGCGAGCCGCCGACAGAGGAAAGCGCGCGCAATCTCCTGCACGGGCTGTTCTTCGACAACCGCTATGATCTGGCGCGCGTCGGCCGCTATAAATACAACAAAAAGCTCGCTTTGAAGGCGCGCATCCGCGACCAGATCGCCGACGAGGCGGTCATTGATCCGCGCACCGGCGAAGTGCTCGTCGAAGCGGGACAGAAGATCGACCGGCAGACCGCCGAAGCGATTCAGAACGCCGGCGTCAACGCCGTATGGATCATGACCGAGGAAAAGGGCCGCGTCAAGGTCGTCGGCAATCGGTTTGCGTCCGCGGCGGGCTTCCTTCCGTTTGCGCCGATCGAGGCGGGACTCAACGAAGACGTGCATATCCCCACGCTTTTGGCCCTGCTCGAACAGGCGGAAAAGGACGGGATCGAAGGCGACGCGCTGAAGGAGCTTTTGCGCGAGCACTATAACGATCTGATCCCGCGCCACATCGTTCCGGACGATATGGTCGCGTCGATCTCCTACCTGATCAATCTTCCGTACGGCATCGGCAGGACGGACGACATCGACCACCTCGGCAACCGCCGCATCCGTTCGGTCGGCGAACTGCTGCAGAATCAGATCCGCGTGGGTCTTACGCGTCTTGAGCGCGTCGTGCGCGAGCGCATGGGCCTGCAGGATTTGGACGTTGTGATGCCGTCGAACCTCATCAACATCCGTCCGGTCACCGCGGCGATCAAGGAGTTCTTCGGCTCCTCCCAGTTATCGCAGTTCATGGATCAGACGAACCCGCTGTCGGAGCTCACGCACAAGCGCCGTCTGTCGGCGCTCGGTCCTGGCGGCTTGAACCGTGACCGCGCGACGTTTGAGGTCCGCGACGTACACTATTCGCATTACGGCAGAATGTGCCCGATCGAGACGCCTGAAGGTCCGAACATCGGTCTTATCAACTCGCTGTCCACCTATGCGCGCATCAACGAGTACGGCTTCATCGAAGCGCCGTACCGCGTGATCGACAAGGCGAACCGCATCGTCACAAACGATATCGTGTACCTCACCGCGGACGAAGAGGACGGCGCGGTCGTCGCGCAGGCAAACGAGCCGATCGACGAACACACGCACTGGTTCAAGCGCGACCGTCTGGTGGCGCGCCAGCTCGATCAGATCATCGAGGTCAAGAACAACGAGGTCGATTACATCGACGTTTCCCCGAAGCAGCTCGTTTCCGTCGCAACGGCGATGATTCCGTTCCTTGAGAACGACGACGCAAACCGCGCGCTGATGGGTTCCAACATGCAGCGTCAGGCGGTCCCGCTTCTGAAACCCGAAGCGCCCATCGTGGCGACCGGCATGGAGCACAAGGCGGCGGCGGACTCCGGCATCACCGTGCTCGCCGGCTGCGACGGCACCTGCACCTACGTTGACGCGGACACGATCGAGATCACCAGCGACGCGGGCGTTCCGTACCGCTACAAGCTGTTGAAGTTCTGCCGTTCGAACCAGGGCACCTGCTTAAATCAGCGTCCGATCGTTGCGCACGGCGAACGCGTCAAGAAGGGCGACGTCATTGCGGACGGCGCATCGACCGAGGGCGGCGAGATCGCGCTCGGACGAAATATCCTGATCGGGTTCATGACCTGGGAAGGCTACAACTATGAGGACGCGGTCCTGATTTCCGAAAAGCTCGTCAAGGAGGACGTGTACACGTCGATCCACATCGAGGAGCATGAGGTCGAAGCGCGTGAAACGAAGCTCGGACCGGAAGAGATCACCCGCGACATCCCGAACATCGGCGAGGACGCGCTTGCGCAGCTCGACGAGAACGGTATCATCCGCCCCGGCGCTGAGGTGCGTTCGGGCGACATCCTGGTCGGCAAGGTCACCCCGAAGGGCGAGACCGAGCTGACGGCGGAGGAGCGCCTTTTGCGCGCGATCTTCGGCGAGAAGGCGCGCGACGTGCGCGACACGTCTTTGCGCGTGCCGCACGGCGAGGGCGGCGTGGTCGTGGACGTCAAGGTCTTCACCCGCGAAAACAAGGACGAGCTGAGCCCGGGCGTGAACCAGATGGTGCGCGTCTACATTGCGCAGAAGCGCAAGGTCTCCGTCGGCGATAAGATGGCGGGCCGCCACGGCAACAAGGGCGTTATCTCCCGCATCCTCCCCGAAGAGGATATGCCGTTTTTGCCCGACGGCACACCGCTGCAGATCGTTCTGAATCCGCTCGGCGTTCCGTCGCGTATGAACATCGGTCAGATTCTCGAACTGCATCTCGGCATGGCGTGCAAAAAGCTCGGCATCGAGATCGCGACGCCGGTCTTTGACGGCGCGACCGAGGAGGACATCAAAAAGCTGCTCGTGAAAGCGGGCTGCGACGAGGACGGCAAGACGATCCTGTACGACGGCAGAACGGGCGAACCGTTCGAGAACCGCGTCTCGGTCGGATATATGTACTATCTGAAACTGCATCATCTGGTCGACGACAAGATCCACGCGCGTTCCACGGGACCGTACAGCCTCGTCACGCAGCAGCCGCTGGGCGGCAAGGCGCAGTTCGGCGGACAGCGTTTCGGCGAAATGGAAGTCTGGGCGCTCGAAGCGTACGGCGCGGCGAACACGCTGCAGGAGATTCTGACCGTCAAGTCGGACGACGTCGTGGGCCGTGTCAAGACGTACGAGAGCATCGTGAAGGGCGAGAACGTCAAGCCCTCCGGCGTGCCCGAATCGTTCAAGGTCCTGATCAAGGAACTGCAGTCGCTCGGTCTCGACGTGCGCGTGCTCTCCGAGTCGCGCGAGGAGATTGAGATCGGCGAGGACGACGATGAAGAAACCCGCTTCACCGACAACATCAACATCGCGGGTCTCGAGGATACGCCGATCCTGCCCTCGGAGGAGGATGAGGACGACGAGCTCGACGAGCTGGACGACATCGACTTCGGCGAGGACGAGGAAGACGACGAGTTCGGTCTGGACGATGACCTCGATCTCGACGACGATATGGATCTCGACCTCGGTGACGAGACGGATGATGAATAACGTGCGAAAGGAGACAGCAAATGTTTGATTTAACGGAATTTGATGCTCTTGGAATCGGTCTGGCTTCCCCGGAGAAGATCCTCGAATGGTCTCACGGCGAAGTAAAGAAGCCCGAAACGATCAACTATCGCACCTTAAAACCCGAAAAGGACGGTCTGTTCTGCGAACGGATCTTCGGGCCGACAAAGGACTGGGAATGCCACTGCGGACGCTATAAGCGCGGCAGATATAAGGGCATCGTGTGCGACAAGTGCGGCGTGGAAGTCACGCGCGCCAAGGTGCGCCGCGAGCGTATGGGTCATATCGAACTGGCGGTTCCCGTTTCGCATATCTGGTATTTCAAGGGCATTCCGTGCCGCATGAAGATGCTGCTGGACATGAGCCCCAAAGAACTCGAGCAGGTTCTGTATTTCGCGGCGTACGTCGTCATCGATCCCGGCACGACCACGCTGCGCAAAAAGCAGGTCCTGTCCGATAAGGAATACCGCGACTATCAGGAGCAGTTCGGAGAGAAGTCGTTCCGTGCCGGCATGGGCGCGGAGGCGATCCGCGAACTTCTCTGCGAGATCGATCTCGAACAGCTCGACGCAGAGCTTCGCGACGAGGTGGAGCACAGCGGCGGACAGAAGCGCGCCAACGCGGTCAAGCGTCTGGAAGTCGTCGAAGCGTTCTTAAAGAGCGGCAACCGCCCCGAATGGATCATCCTCACCGTGCTTCCGGTCATTCCGCCGGAACTGCGTCCGATGGTACAGCTCGACGGCGGCCGGTTTGCGACGAGCGATCTCAACGATCTCTACCGCCGCGTCATCAACCGCAACAACCGTCTGAAGAGACTCTTGGAACTGCGCGCACCCGACATCATCGTGCGCAACGAAAAGCGCATGCTGCAGGAAGCGGTCGATTCTCTGATCGACAACGGCCGCCGTCCGCGTCCCGTCACGGGGTCGCTTTCCGACATGCTGCGCGGCAAGCAGGGACGCTTCCGCCAGAACCTTTTAGGCAAGCGCGTCGACTACTCCGGCCGTTCGGTTATCGTCGTCGGTCCGGAACTCAAGATGTATCAGTGCGGTCTGCCCAAAGAGATGGCTCTGGAGCTGTTTAAGCCGTTCGTGATGAAGAAGCTCGTCAAGGGCGGATATGCGCAGAACGTCAAGGGCGCAAAGCGCATGGTCGAGCGCGGCGTGACCGAGGTCTGGGGCGTTTTGGAGGAGGTCATTAAAGACCATCCCGTCATGCTCAACCGCGCGCCGACGCTGCACCGTCTGGGCATTCAGGCGTTTGAGCCGGTGCTCGTCGAGGGCCGCGCAATCAAACTGCATCCGCTCGTGTGTACCGCGTTCAACGCGGACTTCGACGGCGACCAGATGGCGGTCCACGTACCGCTTTCGGTCGAGGCACAGTCGGAAGCGCGTTTCCTGATGCTCGCATCGAACAATATCTTAAAGCCGCAGGACGGCAAGCCCGTCGTCTGCCCGACGCAGGACATGGTCATGGGCTGCTACTACCTCACGCAGCAGCGCGACGGCGTCAAGGGCGAGGGCAAAGCGTTCTCCTCCGAAGAGGAAGCGATCATGGCGTATCAGACCGGCGAGGTCGCTCTGCAGGCGAAGGTCAAGATCCGCTTAAAGCGCGAATGGCAGGGCGAGACGATCTACAAGACCGTCGACACGTCCGTGGGCCGCGTGCTGTTCAACGACGCGATCCCGCAGGACCTCGGCTTTGTCGAGCGCAATACGGCGGACGATCAGTTCAAACTCGAGATCGATTCGCTCGTTAAGAAAAAGGACCTCGGCAAGATCGTCGACGCGTGCTACCGCATGCACGGTCCGACACAGACCAGCGAAACGCTCGACCGCATCAAAAAGCTCGGGTACTCGTACTCGACCCGCGGCGGCGTGACCGTCGGCTTCCAGGACATTCGCGTTCCGGCCGAGAAGAAAGAGCTTGTCGGCGAAGCGGAGAAGAAGGTCGTTGAGATCGACAACTACTTCCGCATGGGTCTCCTCTCCAACAAGGAGCGCAGAGACCGCGTGATCTCCGTCTGGGAACAGACCACCGACGACGTCACCAAGGCGCTGATGAACTCGCTCGATCCGTACAACCCCATCTTCATGATGGCGGACTCCGGCGCGCGCGGAAGCCAGGCGCAGATCCGTCAGCTCGCCGGCATGCGCGGACTGATGGCGGACCCGTCCGGTCAGATCATCGAGGTTCCGATCCGCGCGAACTTCCGCGAAGGTCTGTCCGTTCTGGAGTTCTTCATCTCCTCGCACGGCGCGCGTAAAGGTCTTGCCGATACGGCGCTTCGTACGGCGGACTCGGGTTACCTCACCAGACGTCTGGTCGACGTCTCGCAGGATGTGATCGTGCGCGAAGAGGACTGCTTTGCGGAGCGCAACGACACGCCGCGCGGCATGTGGATCTCCGCGATTGCGGAAGGCAATAAAATGATCGAGCCGCTCTCGGCGCGCATCGAAGGCCGCTATGCGATCGATCCGGTGTTCCATCCGGAGACCGGCGAACAGCTCTCAGAGGGCGATCACATGATCTCCCACGACGAGGCGCTGGCGATCGAGGCGGCGGGCGTCAAGGAAGTCTACTGCCGTTCGGTCTTCACCTGCCGCACCGAGCACGGCGTCTGCTGCAAGTGCTACGGCGCAAACCTGGCGACCGGCGGACACGTCGACATCGGCGAAGCGGTCGGCATCATCGCCGCGCAGGCGATCGGCGAGCCGGGCACGCAGCTGACGATGCGTACGTTCCACACGGGCGGCGTCGCATCCAGCGAGGACATCACACAGGGTCTTCCGCGCGTCGAGGAGCTGTTCGAGGCGAGAAAGCCGAAGGGTCTTGCGACCATTACGGAGATCTCCGGTACGGTCCGCATCGACGAGGCGAAGCATCGCGCGATCGTCACCAACGACGAGGGCGAATCCGAGAACTACCTGATCCCGTTCGGCTCCAAGCTGAAGGTCAGGGAAGGCGACCACGTCGAAGCGGGCGACGAACTCACCGAGGGTTCCGTCAACCCGAACGACATCTTGAAGATCAAGGGCGTCAAGGGCGTGCAGGCGTATCTGCTCAAGGAAGTGCAGAGCGTGTACCGCCTGCAGGGCGTTGAGATCTCCGATAAGCATATCGAGGTCATCATCCGCCAGATGCTCCGCAAGGTCCAGATCGAGGACGCGGGCGACACGAGCCTGCTGCCGGGCGAACTCTGTGACATCTTCCGCTTCGAGGAAGAGAACGAGAAGCTGATCGAGCAGTATGAGACCGCCGTTGCGCTCGCGCAGGAGAACGGCACGGAAGAACCGGCGGAACCGGTGCTCGCAAAGGCGAAGCGCAAGCTCCTCGGCATCACGAAAGCCGCTCTGGCGACGGAGTCGTTCCTGTCGGCGGCGTCGTTCCAGGAGACCACGCGCGTGCTGACCGAAGCGGCCATCAAGGGCAAGATCGATCCGCTCGTCGGACTGAAAGAAAACGTCATTATCGGCAAACTGATCCCTGCCGGCATCGGACTGAAGCGGTATCGCAACGTCGAGGTCACCGAGGCGCAGGACATGCCGATCGACGTGGAGTAAGCCATGGACGGACGCAATCTCACCGATACCGAGTGCACGCTGTACGGAACGAAATCGTGCGCGCTGCTCAATATGAAAAGCTGCGAGGCGTGCCCGCTGAAAGGGCGGGTCGC
>CAJOKM010000004.1 GCA_905235205.1 uncultured Clostridia bacterium
ATGCTTGACAGACCGCATCCTTTTGTCTATAATAACAAAGGTTCGCCAAAGTAGCTCAGTCGGTAGAGCGACGCACTCGTAATGCGTAGGTCAGGGGTCCGAGTCCCCTCTTTGGCTCCAATGTCGAGGCGTAGCGCAGTTTGGTAGCGCGTTTGGTTCGGGACCAAAAGGCCGCTGGTTCAAATCCAGTCGCCTCGACCACGTCGTCGCAAGTCTCACTTGGCTTGCGACGACTTTTTTCTTACAGAAACAAGTCATCGCGTCGCGTATGCTCGACTTGCTCCTCCTCTCCGCAAAAGGTCACGTTTGCTTCGTCTACTCGGTTGTAAACGCCCTCGCAACGAAAAAGCGGCACTACCAACCTTTTGCGGGAGTGCGCGCCTGCGGCGCGTCGTCTTGTATGCTCCGTCGCGGCTCCTCTCCACAATATGAAACGGCGGCTTCGGTTTGAAGCCGCCGGATTTCAATTCCGCATTATGGATTACCCGTTTCGTCGACGTCGATCAGATAGACGATATCGGCCATTTCACGTCCGCCGTCGGACGGTTTGCTGTAGATATCACCGTTCCAGTAGAGCGAAGCGGATTCGCCGCCGTCGAGGTTATACGCGATCTTGCATCCGAGCGATTCCATGAGTTTAGCGAGTTCGACAAGCTCGAGTCCGCGCGAATGCTTTTGCCGACCGTCCACGGTCACGAAGCAGTAATGACCGGGCTCCATGTAACCGATTGCGTTGCGGGGGTTCTGCGGATTGACGCTTGATTTGGGAAACTTGTCGATCGCGTGTCCGTCGGAATCGAGCAGGGAAGGACCGAAGTCCCATGCCTGCCAGACGTCGTCGCGGAGGGCGGCGGAATTGTATTCGTCCGCGGTCATCGTTTCCATCGTGCCGTCCAGATAGAGGAAGCAGACGTCCCAGTCGCTGTACAGTTTCCGATCGAACACTTCGCCGTTTCGAATGACGAGCGAGTGCTTGTGCGCGTTAAACATATCGCCGGAGATGGCGGCGATCGCGTTGACGCGCTTTGCCATATCGTCGACGTCGTCGCGCTTTCCGGAGCGGAAGCTTTGTGCGGCGCTTGTGCGCAGGCAGTTCAGGTTACGCAGATAGATATCGCAGACGTAATAGGTGACGCGACCCTTGAACGTGGTTTCGTCATAGACCGTCTGAACCGTGACATGCAGGTTTTCACCGGCGTATTCGGTTTCGGAAACGATCTGCTGATCCTTGGGGACAAACCCGCCTTCGCTCCAGCCGATCAGACCTTCCGGCTCGGGCGTCGGGGAAGGCGTAGGCGTCGGCGAGGGCGTGGGCGTCGGCGACGGGGTAGGCGGAACGGTTGGAGCGTCCGTCGGCACAAACGTCACCGTGACCGGCTCCTGCACAACAGGAACCGGCGAAGCGGTCTGTACAGGCGCGGCAGAAACAACGCCGCAGCCGAGCAGGAGTATGGAAATCAAAAGAGTAGTGATCAGAAAAAACCGTTTCATTCGTGATTGTGTTCCTTTCCGTGGAAAAGCGGAGATGCGGAAAACGGCGTCTTTGCTACATAAACGATGTCGGAGATCTGCCGACCGCCTTTGCTGGGATGATTGAAGATACGATCGTTCCAGTAGAAGTGCGCGGACGCGCCGCCGTCCAGGTTGAACGCGACCTTGCAGCCGAGCGAATGCATCAGCCGGGACAGCTCGGCAAGCGTAACGCCGTAGGAATGACTTTGTCTTCCGTCGACGACAACGAAAATGTAATGCCCGGGTTCCACATAGCCGATGGCGGTGCGCGGATTCTGCCTGCGCAGTTTGCTGTCCGAGAACGACGTGCGCACGGAGCCGTCCGCGTTAAACAGCGAGGGACCGAACTGCCACGCCTGCCACGGATCGCGCTCCAGGATCGCGTTCAGATCGGCGTTTTTGCGGCGGATCGTTTCCATCGTACCGTCGCGCAAAAGAAGACAGACGTCGCCGCTCTGGTGAAGCGACGCGCGATGCACCGTGCCGTTGCGGATCACGAGCGAATCGTTGTGATGCCCGTAATAATCGCCGGAGATCGCAAGCAGCGAATCGGTTCGTCTTGCCATGTCTGCGACCTCGCCGTGCCCCGTCCTGGAGAAGTTGCCGTTAAAGCTCTCGGTGCGGATCTGCGTGACGTTGTCGACAAAAACGTCGCCCACATAGTATGTGACACGGTCCTGAAAATTCCGGGTGTCCGCGACGGCTCTTACGCTCACGGAAAGCGAGGGACTCCGGTACGAGGATTCGGTCGACAGAACGCCGTCCAGCCAGAACGACGCGCCGGCCGGTGAAAGCTGCCGTTCGGATTCGGGCGCGGGATCTGAAGCGGGAACGAGCAAAGACTCCCCGGCAGGCGTTGCGGCGGCTTGCGTCGCCGATGTCCGAAGCGGAGCGGGCGTCGCCACGTCCATCGTAACGGCGGAGGAATCCGGTTCCGGCAGAAAACGAAGACACAGAATGTACACGCCAAGTCCCGCCAGTACGGCGAGGACACAGCAGAACAGTATGATGACCGGAGCGCAGGTGCGGGAGTGATCCTTCATAGCCATAGAATATGCGGCGCTGCGAGGGCGGATTCAATCTTGCCGCATTGCAAAAAAGATGGAAGGATGCCGAGCGTTTCCAAAGCGATCTTTAAGCCGATCGTCATAAGCACGATGCCGCCGGCGATCGTTGCGGCTTTATGATACTTCAGACCGAAGCGGTTGCCGATCCGGACCCCGAGCAGGGACAGCGCGAACGTTATTGCGCCGATCATGAAAACCGCAAAGAAGATGCTCGTGCCGCCGTGCAGCCAAACGATTCCCTCCTGCATCGAGAAGGTCACGCCGACGGCGAACGCATCGATGCTGGTTGCGACGGCGAGCATGAAAAGCTTTCCGATCGTTGCGGCGCCGGAGGGCGCTTTAGCCTCCTGATCATGGATTCCGTCAACCAGCATTTTGATCCCGAGAATCAGCAAAAGCGCGCATGCGATCCACGGACCGATCGTGATGAACGAGGCGAACGTGGAGCCGAGCGCAAACCCCAGAAGCGGCATCAGCGCCTGGAATCCGCCAAAGAACAGAGCGATCAGAAGCGCGTTCTTGATCAGCAGCTTCTGCATGGAAACGCCCTGGCACATAGATACGGCGAACGCGTCCATGGAAAGTCCGACGCCGATGAACAGAATATCGGAAAAGGTCATACCCGCCTCCGTAAACGATAACGCATTCAGTATAGCAAAGAACGAGCCGAAGCGCAATCATTCCCAATCAATTTTAACATTTTTACCGACTTTACAGAACGTTTTTGACACGGTATACTGAAATAAAAGAAAGGAACGGTAACGGTATGAAACGGATTTTGGGCAGTATTCGAAGGGCGGACGAAAAGTTTCGTCTGATTGAGGACGGGGACCGTATCTGCGTCGGCGTGTCGGGCGGCAAGGATTCCCTGCTTCTGATGCAGGCGATGAAGCTGTATCAGCGGTTCTCCTATACAAAGTTTGACGTGATCGCGATCATGCTCGATCTCGGACTCAAGTATCAGAATACAGCGCCGATCCACGCATACGCGGATCGCATCGGCATTCCGTTCGAAGTGATCCCGACGGAGATCGGCAAGGTCGTATTCGAATACCGCGCAGAGCGCTCTCCGTGCGCGCTGTGCGCAAAACTGCGCCGCGGCGCACTGAACACGGCGGCAAAACAGCGCGGGTGCAACAAGGTCGCGCTCGGACACAACCGGGAAGACGTTCTGGAGACGTTTCTGATGTCGCTTTTATACGAGGGACGCATGAACACGTTCGCGCCGATCACGTATCTGTCCCGAAAGGACATTACGCTGATCCGCCCGATGATCTACGTGCCGGAAAAATACTGCCTGTCCGTCGCGCGGCAGATGGAACTGCCGGTCCTGCCGCCCAACTGCGACGTTGCGGGGCATACGAAGCGCGAAGAAGCGAAAGAACTCATTAAGTATCTCTGCACGATTGTGCCGGATGCGGACGCAAAAATGATGCATGCGATCACCAACACCGAGAAATACGGGCTGTGGGATCGCATGCGGATCAAGCAGACAAGAGGGGAAACGCAAGAGGACGAATAAGCTTACTGTCGGAATACGTGGGTTTCCTTCAGAAGCTGAGCGGTCAGCGCGTCGCGGTTCTCCTCGTTGATCGAATGGCAGACGGCGCGCGGGTGCGCGCGTACCGCGTCCAAAAAGGGCGTGGATTTGTCGCGCACGGCGGCGATCAGCAGCGGTGCTTGATCAAATAACCGCAGGATCGCATCCGTAAAGACCGGCGAATTGCTTTCGAGAAATCCGAGCTCATCCAGCACGATCACTCCGTTGTACGGGAAATCCAGTTTGTCCGCAAACCGGTCGAACGCATCCGGGTACGCCGTGCTGCAGCCGCTTTTGCATTTCCCGATCAGGTTTTCCGTTGAAAAGCGGCGCGGCTCGCCGTAGCGGTGAATATAGACCGGACAGAATCCGTCCGCGCCTTCGGCTTCCTTTTTGGTGATCATGCCGTATACAGGGACGGACAGACCGGAAATCAGCTTGCGGATCAGCGTCGATTTGCCGACGCCGTTGCTCCCTACGATCAGAATGTGCTGCATATCAAACCTCCTATACTGCTTGCAGTATACCGTATTTTGAACGACAACGCAACCGAACGAAACAGGAAAGGAAAACGGACATGGAACAGCGCTTTTACTGGAACGAAGAACGGATCCGTTTCTTTTCCGACGCCGCGGAGCACAGCACGTTTTTCCGAACGTTAGCCGCGCTCCTTTCGGAACACATCCGCCCGGACGATCGCGTACTGGACGCCGGCTGCGGGCTCGGCTATCTGTCGACGGAGTTGACGAAGGTTTGCGCGCAGGTAACGGCGGTCGATCTCGAGCCGAAGGCGATCGACGCGCTGAAAGACCGCACACGCGATTTGAAAACGCTTCGCACGGTCTGCGCCGATGTTTTTCGGATTCCGCTTCCGTATGACGTGATCGTGTGCTGCCGGTTCGGTTCGACAACGGAGGCGCTGGAACTGTTTGACCGCTCCTGCGCGCGGGAACTGATTCTGATCAAACGACAGAGCCCTGACAGGAGATTTGACGCGTCCAAAGAGCGGCACGCCAGAACGGCGGCGGAAGCGGAGGCCATCTTACGCCGGCAGGGGAGACCGTTTGAAGCACGGGACGTTACTTTGAACCTGGATCAGCCGTTTCGTTCCGTGGAGGACGCAGAGCGGTTCTTTCGCGCATACCGATCCGATCCGGATACAGCGCAGAGCGAACAGCTGCTTTTGAAACTTGAAAAGACCGGAGACGATGCGTTTCCGTATCGGTTTCCGGTCTCAAATGCCTTGCGGATCTTTTGGGTTCAAAAAGCGGCTGTCAGGGATTGCGATCGAACGTGACGCCGACGGTCTCGGGAAGGACGTCTGTGTGCGCAAGGATGCGGACGGAGTATGTCCCGAATTCCTTGGCAAAGGACTCGTTCTTCTCCGCAACGGTCTGACACTGTTTCACGATCGTTTCGCTGTCAACGACCGAACCGTGAAAGACCGGCATCACCGCGTCGAACAGCGCGCGCAGCGCTTCGACCGATTCCCGGTTCTTTTGCCTGAGCGCTTCATGGACCGACGCCTCGCCTTCGGGGTCGGGGCACAGCGGGGTCAGAAATGACAGGGATACAATGCCTTTGCTGTCCGATTCCATGCCCATCTCGATCGGCACGCCGTTTGCGGCGGTCAGGTGATACCCGCCGTCCGCCCGTTCGACGGAGAACCCGGCGTCGTCCAATGCGTTTAAGATATGCATGCCGCGGATCGACGCGTCCGGTGTCGGAGACGCCAGAGCGCTTGCTTCGACGGACGCATCGGAAGATTGCGGTTTCTTGCCGTAATGCAGCGCAAGATAGACAAACAGCAGCACAATGAGACCGATCAGAACATACTCGACGATCTTCATGCGCTCGGTCTGAAGGAACCGCTTTGCTTTTTTCTTTGTTTTCCCGTCAGTCGACATCGCGGCAAACCGTTTCCGGTTTTTCGTCCAGGACGTGCGGATTCTTGAGGTACGTCTTCATCAGCTTGAACGCGGACGCGAGCGCAAAGCCGTCACAGATGCGTTCGTCGCATACGACGTTGTAATCGATGTATCGGCGCTGTACCGGCGTTCCGTTCTGCTTCAGCTCCGTCTGCACGCGCGGCGCGCCGAAGGAGAGAAAGATGGGGATGTTCCCGAAATTGTACAGATGATGGTAGACCGGCGGAATGCCGAGCGAGCCCATCGAGGTGATGAACATGGAGCCGTGGAACGGACTGATCTCGATCAGCTTTTTGGGGAGCAGGCCGAAATAATCCAGCAGCTTCAAAAGCCAGACCGCGTTTTTCAGCAGCAGACCGGGAATGAAATTTAAGATCTTCGCCGTGTTGTCGAAATTGCTGTCAGGATTCGCTTCTTTGTTTTCACTGATCAGCTTGGAGATCTTGTGATAGACGTCGTCTGCGGTATCGGTCGGCGAGAAATGCATTTTGACAATGGTTTCTTCCGCTTCAAGGGTCATTTCGCGCTTGATGGTCAAAAGAACGACGATGTCGTTGTCGTGCGAGTAAACGCGCTGTCCGGACAGGAACCGGTTAACCATCGGACGCTGCGAAACGACGCGCACATACCCCGCAAGGATTACATGCATGATGCCGAAGCCGTTCAATCCCTGATTGCGCTTTTTGCGGATGTAGTTCTTGACTTCCGTGATCTCAAAAGAGTCGTGAAAATAGACGCTTGCGCCGGAGCGATCCGGCATGATATACGGCGAAACCTTCGACATCGGCTGCAGCGAACGCAGACGGTACCCGTCCGAGCGATCGCCAAACCGGCGTTTCCGCTGAACCGGCTGCTCGAGCGCGCCGGCACCGGCAGGTAGTTCCGCACGTTTATGTTTTCTGTTTCTGCTCATATTTACCCCCAGAGTATCTCATATCATCATACCAAATTCGGCTTTCTTTGGCAAGAGGTATTTCGGGTTGCAATCCGACCCGGGCGCCTGTATAATAGTGGAAAAGAGAGGTCGGTTATGCGAAAGAATCCCGAGATTTTAGCGCCTGTCGGAACGGAAGGATCGCTTGAGGCGGCGGTGTACGCCGGCGCGGACGCGGTCTATTTCGGCGCGGGCGCATGCAACGCAAGGCGAAACGCAGGGCAGTTTACGGGCGAACGGTTGCAGGATGCCGTGCGCTTCTGCCACGCGCACGGCGTGAGCGTGCATGTCACAGTCAATACGCTGGTGCGCGACGAGGAACGGAACGCCGTTGCCGATACGATTGAGGAGATCGCAAGAGCGGGCGTGGACGCCGCGATCGTGCAGGACCTGTGCGTGATGAAGCTGATCCAAAAGATCTGCCCGTCGCTTCAGATGCACGGATCGACGCAGATGGCGGTGCATAATATCAGCGGCGTACGGGAGCTTGCCGATCTCGGGTTTTCGCGCGTCGTGCTTGCGCGGGAGCTTTCGATCGGGGAGATCCGCGCGATCCGGCAGGAAACGAACGTGGAGCTTGAGTGTTTCGTGCACGGCGCGCTGTGTATGAGCGCGTCGGGCATGTGCTATCTGTCCGCCATGCTCGGAGAGCGAAGCGGAAACCGCGGACTGTGCGCACAGCCGTGCAGACTTCCGTTCACCTGCAACGGGTCAGACTATGCGCTGTCGCTAAAGGACATGTCGCATATCGCGCACTATGCCGAATACCGTGAAATCGGCGTCGATTCGCTGAAGATCGAGGGTCGGCTGAAATCGCCCGAGTACGTTGCGGCGACTGTCGACGCGGTGCGCCGCGTACGCGACGGCGAGCCGTACTCCGAGGAGATGCTGAGGAGCGTGTTCTCAAGAAGCGGGTTTACCGAAGGATACTATCGCGCAGAGCGCAATCATACCATGTTCGGCGTGCGCACCGAAGCGGACGCGAAACGTTCAAAGGAAGCGGTATCCGACGTGCGCGCGCTGTACCGCGCGCCGCAAAAACGCGTGCCTGTCCGCGCAGAAATCGAGATCCGCGCGGGGCAAGCTGCATCGCTTTCCGTTTCGGACGGAACGCACACGGTCAAAGCCTCGGGCGACGTTCCCGAGCCTGCCGTGCATGCGCCGCTTTCGGAGGAATCCGTGAAAAAGAGCATCGCAAAAACGGGCGGGACCCCGTTCTATCTGGATGCGTTCAACTGTGCGCTCGACCCGGGGCTTATGCTTTCCGCATCCTCGCTGAATACGTTGCGCCGGACCGCGCTCGACGCGCTCTATGAGAAACGTGCCGAACCGCCGGAAAGAGAGATTTTGCATCCGATGCCGGAGCCTGATGGAGCTGTTCGGCGCAGCACGCCGGTCTTTTGCGTGCGGTATGCGTCAGAGAAGCAGTGGACGGACGATCCGCGTATCGCCTATTACAGCATGCCGCTGAACGTGCTCTTAAAGCATCCGGCGTATATACGGGAAAACGCCGCGGCGGAAGTGCCCGCGCTCGTGTATCCGGATGAGGAAAAGATTGTCGTCTCGAATCTGCTTGCGCTGCGGCAGCAGGGACTGCGCTATGCCGTTGCCGAGAACATCGGCGCGATCCGGTTGATCCGCGAGGCGGGACTCGTTCCGGTCGGCGGGTACGGACTGAACGTGACAAACAGCGACGCGATTTTAGAATACGCTAAGCGCGGCGTGCAGATGCAGTTTGTTTCCTTTGAGCTTTCCGCGCCGAAGATCCGCGATCTTTACAGCGCGATCCCGCTCGGCATGATCGTTTCGGGGAGGCTTCCGCTGATGCAGCTTCGCGCGTGTCCCGCCAGAACCGACCGCGGCTGCGGATCGTGCGACGGACGTCCCGTCGTCGGCGACCGCAAGGGCGCCGCGTTCCCGCTTGTCTGCCATGCGAGACAGTACTCGACGCTTTTGAACAGCGTGCCGCTGTACGTTGCGGACAAACAGCTTCCGCCGATCGACGCATACGCCGTGTATCTCACCGTCGAGTCGACGGACGAGGCGCGAGCGCTGATTCAAAATACGCTCGACCGCGCGGCGTACCCGGACGCGCATACGACCGGGCTTGCGTTCCGGAATCTTTTATAAAACAGATCTTTTTTTCAACCGTTCGATGAAATGTCGGACGGTTGTTTTCATATGCGGGAAAAACCATACATACAGTGAGAGCAGGAGGGACGAGCATGGAACCGTGGAAAGCACAGTGGACGGCATTGCTGCCCAAACCCATATCGGAGGTGCTGCATCGCATTGACGAAACAGAACCGCTTTTAGAGATCCGTCTGCGGCGCGACGCGCCGATGGAGCTTGTGTTCGAGGACGCGGATCGGATCGTATACGGCAACAACGGCGCGCCGATGACGACGGCGGAGGATCTTCGGCAGATCTGCGCGCGCCTGACGGAGTTTTCGGCGTTTGCCTGGGAGAATGAGAAGCGGAGCGGATTTGTCACGGTCGGCGGATGCCGTGTCGGACTGTCCGGACGCATGATCCGCTCGGAAAAGGGTGTTTTAGGGTTTTCATCGGTCTCGGGACTGTGCATTCGTATCGTGCGGGAGAAAATCGACTGCGCAAAGGATTTGTCGAGCGCGCTGATGCGCGACGGGCGGCTGCTTTCCTCGATCCTGGTCTCACCGCCGGGATGCGGCAAAACGACGCTTTTGCGCGATCTGATCCGGATTGCGTCCGACGGATTGTACGGGGTACGCGCAAGCCGCGTCGGCGTCGCGGATGAACGGTTCGAGCTCTCGGGCGGGTCCGACGGTTCCGTGCCGTTCGATCTGGGCGTACGGACCGACGTCGTTTCGGGGATTGCAAAGGCGGACGCGATGGTGCGGATTCTGTCCACGCTCTCGCCCGAGATCCTTGCGATGGACGAATTGAACGACCGGCGCGACTGCGACGCGCTGCTGGACGCGCACGGCAGAGGCGTGACGGTGCTTGCGACCGCGCACGGCAGCGACAGAGAAGACCTCATACGCCGACCGATGCTCCGGATGCTGTTCCGCGAACGCGTGTTCGAGCGGATCGCGGTTTTGCACGGCATCGGAAAACTGAAAGCCGTGTATGACGAAACCGCCGCGCGAACGGAAGTGCGCAGGTGAAGGCGGTCGGGATCGCGCTGCTGTTCGGACTCTGTACGCTGTTCGGATTCCGGACCGCAGAAAAAAAGACGGTGCGGCTGAAAACCGTACGCGCGATGCTGCTGGAGCTGCAGGCGTTTTCCGATGCGATCATGACGGGCGGCGAAACGCTTCAACGGCTGTCAGAGCGATCCGGCGTTTTTTATTCGCTTCTTTCGGCGTATCTAAAGGAACTCGAACAAGGGAAGACGGAGACCGAGGCGGCGGAACTTGCCCTGGAAACCCTCAACGGAACCGGAGACGTGCAGGCGGCGCTCAAGCAGTTTCTGACGGGACTTTCCGGCGCGTCCGGCGCCGCGCTGCGAGGACGGATTCACTCGCTGATGCCGGTTTTGCAGGCAGCGGAAACGGCGGCGGAAGCGGAAGCCGGGCAGGGGCGTGTGTTTCGGTGCATCGGCGTGCTGATCGGAGCGGGGCTGGCGATTCTATTGATGTAGGGAGCGTTTATGGATATCAATTTGCTGTTCAAGATCGCAGGGATCGGGATTCTCGTCGCGGTGATCGTACAACTGCTTCGGCAGAACGGACGCGAAGAACTCGCGACGGTTGCGGCGGTTGCCGGACTCGTCCTTGCGACCATGCTCGTGCTGTCCATGATTGTGTCGCTGCTGGAAACCGTGCGGCGCACGTTCGCCCTGTACTGATATGGAACGGCTTCTGCTGATTGCACTGGTCGGATCGGTCACCGCCGTCCTGCTGCGGGCGGTTCGAACGGAGTACGCCGTTATCGTCGGGATCGTGACCGCGGTGCTTCTGCTCGTGTTCGGGATCGGATCGTTTACGGGGATCGCAAGCGTGTTCGAGCGTGCCTGCACGGAGTTTGGCGTATCGTCGGCGCTGCCTGCGTCCGCATTGAAGATTCTCGGACTCGCGTACCTGACCGATCTCGGCGTAAACATCTCGAAGGACGCCGGACAGCAGGCGATCGCCGGAAACCTTGAACTGGGCGGGCGGATCCTGATCGTATCGTGCGCGCTTCCGTCAATCGTATCGCTGTTGGAAACGGGCGCCGGGCTGATTCGGGAGACGCTCACATGAACCGCGCGGTCTTCTTGCTTACAGTGCTGCTGCTTCCGCTGTGCTTTGCGTCTGTGCCGGAGAAGGCGGGCGACGCAGCCGAAGCGCTGGTCGCTTCGGTCGATCTGTCGGAATGGGACGATTGGTTTACACAAAACACGGAAGGAATTGCGTTCAAGCCTTCGGACTTTCTCCGAAGGACCGTAAACGCGGAACAGGCGAACGATCCGGACGCGTGGAAAAAGGCCGCGCTCGAAGTGGTTTTCCCGTCGCTGAAAACGGCGATACAATACGGCATGCTGTTTCTGGGGCTTGCGGTGCTTGCGTCGGTCCTGCGGGGGCTGGACACGTCGTCCGCGACGGCGGAAACCGCCGAAATCGCGTTTCGCGCAATCGCATCAACGGCAGTGCTGCTTGTCGTGTTTACGGAGATTCGGTCCGCGAGTCTTGTATTGAAGCGCGTGACGAATACGTCGGAGGTGCTGCTTCCGATCCTGCTCGGGTATTTGACGCTCGGCGGTATGGAGCATTCGGCGGCGGCGATCGCACCGCTGTTTTCCCTGCTGTCCGACCTTGTGCTGAACGTCTTTTCCCGGATCGTCGTTCCGCTTGCCGCGATCGGAGGCGTTCTCTTGGCGCTTGACGTCAGCGGGAACGGAAACCTGCATCCGATCGGGCGAATCCTGATCCGCGGCGCGAAATGGATCCTTGCGACGGTGTGTTCCGTATTTCTGCTGTTCTCGGTCTTTCGCGGCGCGACGGCGGGAAGCGCGGACGGATTCCTGCTGAAAACGGCAAAGCTTGCTTTAGGCGGGATCCCGGCGGTCGGCGGGGTCGTCACGGAATCGGTGGAGACGGCGTATCAGTGCCTGATGCTGGTCAAAAACGCGCTCGGCTTCAGCGCGGCGGCATTGCTTGTGCTGATCGCGGTAAAGCCCGTTCTGTCTGCGGCGCTGATGCGGTTTGCGCTGCGCGGCGCGTCGGCTCTGTGCGAACCGATTTCCGGCAGACCGTATGCCGAGCTGCTGCGCGGACTCTCGGATACCATGCAGGTGATCGTTTTGGCGGAGCTTGCGTCGCTTGCTATGGCGCTGTTTGCGCTTTCGCCGGTGTTCGGCGTGGGGCGGTTTTCATGAACGCCGCGGCAAGGGCGGTGCTTGCGATCGCCGCGGGCGGCGTGTGCGTGACCGTACTGGAAACGCTGCTGCCGCGATCCGGAGTGAGAACGGCGGCGAAGGTTGCGATGGGACTGCTGTATCTCCAACTGCTCACGGAACAAATCCTGAGCATAATTCGGTAGCGGAGGGACTATGATGCAGAAGAAGGACGGAACGAACGTACTGGAACGGATCAAAGCGCGCGTCAAAAAGAACCCCGGGCTCGCTTACGCCGGGTATGTCACGATCGGAGTGATCGCCGTCCTTTTTTATCTGCTCGGCAGCCGCTTGGACTGTTCGGGCGCAAAACAGGAATCGACACCGGCAATCGAGACCGGCGTGCGCGCCGCAGAACGCGACACGCTGGAACGAAGACTGATCGAAGTCCTTTCCAAGATCCGCGGCGCGGGCAGGGTGGATGTGCTTGTCACGTATGAGACGAACGGAGAGATCGTCACGGCAACCGTACGGCAGACCGATGAGGACGTAAAGGATGCGAACGGGACGGGCGGAAGCGAGACCTCGCGTACGGTGCGCGAGGTCACCGAGCCCGCGACGGTCGAGACACAGAACGGGCATACGCCGATCGTGCTGTATGAAAGGGAACCGCTTGTGCGCGGCGTGATCGTGGTGGCGGAAGGCGCGTCTGACTTTTCGGTGCGGGAGAAGCTGCAGGCGGCGGTGCATGCGGCGACCGGGATTCCGGTTGCGCGGATCGAAGTGTTTGAGATGACTTACGGCGGATAAAAAACAATTCAATGGAGGATCAAGCAATGAAAGAAACGATGAACCGGTACAGGAAATTTCTGAACAAACGCGTTCTGACGGCGGTGGGTCTGTGCCTGCTGCTGGTTGCGGCGGTACTCACAAACGTGCTGATCAACCGCGGCAGGACGGAGGAGACCGAGGCGCAAGCGTCGAACGACGCGGTACAGGTGTCTTCGGTCGGGCGCACGTCCGATCCGAACTTCTTTGCGGCGTACCGCGAGGAGCGCGACGGCGTGCGCACGCAGGAGCTTGCGTATCTCGACGCGATCGTGGCGCAGGGCGCGGATGCGGAAACGCTTGCCGACGCGCAGAAGCAAAAGCTTTCGCTGGTGAACGCCATGGAGACCGAACTGACCGTGGAAAACCTGGTCCGTTCGAAAGGCTTTGCGGACGTGATCGTATCCATGCACGAGGGAAGCGTGAACGTTGTGGTCGGCGCGGATACGCTTTCGGACGAACAGGTCGCGCAGATCCTGGATATCGTCCTCAGGGAGACGGGCGAAAGCGCCGAAAACGTCAAAATCAGCACGACGCTGTAGCGCTTTGAAAATCGCCGGAATGGGTTTACTTTTCCGAATATTGATGGTATACTATCCACAAATACGAATCGGGTGAACCGGTTCAGATGGAGGTACCGAAATGAGCGAGTATAAAGATATCACCGTCGAATCCGAAGGAAACGGCGGGAAAGTCGTTTTTGCGGAAGACGTCGTTGCGACCATTGCAACGCTTGCCGCCGCGGAGGTGGACGGCGTGTACGGAATGAGCGGCACCGCGTTTGAAGGACTCGGTGAAAAGCTCGGCAAAAAGAACTACACCAAGGGCATCAAGGTGGAAGTCGGACAGGTCGAGTGCGCGGTCGATATGAACATTATCGTTCGCTACGGGTTCAAGATTCAGGACGTCTGCCGCGCTGTGCAGGAAGCAGTCAAAAACGCGATTGAGACCATGACGGGCCTGAAGGTCGTGCAGGTCAATATCGCGGTCACGTCGATCGCGTTTGCGAAGGAAGTGCCCGCCGAACCGCCGAAGCCGGAGAATCGGGTCAAATAATGCGCATCCGCTGCCGGAGTTCGCTTCGGCACGGTGCGGACAAGCATCGGATGAAGGGAAAACAACCATGAAACGAGTCGTCAGGATCCTGACAGGACTGCTTGCGGTTTTGGCGATCGCGCTTGTTGTCTGCGTGTTTCTGGCGCTGATCGGCTGGCCGGTTTCGCAGGAACGGCTGACGGAGCTTTTGAGCGCCGCGCGGCGTATGCCGAATGTACTGCTGACGGTTTCGGCGGCACTGCTTCTGGCGGCGATCGGCGTGTTTACGCTCTATGCGCTGTATGCCGAACGGTTTTCGAAACAGACGGCTGCGATCATAGAGCATAACGCCATGGGCGAAACGTCGGTTTCGTTTTCTGCGCTCGCGGAGCTTGCAAACGGCGTGGCAAAGAGCCGGCCGGACGTGAAGGACTGCAAAACGAGCGTCAGCTCGACGGGCGATCGGGTCCGGATCTCGGTGCGCGTGGTGACGGCGCCGACGGTGTCGCTTTTAGAACTCACGTACGCGCTGCAGAACGCGATCTCCGCGCGCGTACTGGAGGTGTGCGGCACGCCGATCGGGAGCGTCGACGTGCGGGTCGATCAGACGGACGCGGAGCAAAAACACGCGAGGGTCAACTGAAACGGAGGGTGAGGTCGAATGAAGGAGTTTATCGAAGCGCATAAGTGGGCGATCGTATTGAGCATTGTGGCGATCATTATCGTACTGCTGTTCTATTTGATCGGCTGGTGGACGCTGCTTGCGGCGCTGCTGGTCGGCATTGCGATCTTTTTCGGAAAGCTTCTGGACAACGGCGGAACGGAATCGGTCAAAGCCTTCTTCCGGAAACTGTTTAAGGGAAAAAACGCATGAGTCACACGTTATCCAGAGAAATCGCCATGAAACGGCTGTATGCCGAAACGGTCGGCGGAGAGGACACGCTGGAGGAAGCGCTGGCGCAGACCGAGTGCGGCGATCTCTCCGACGAGGATGTATTCTTCTCGGACCGCCTGTATGAGGGCGTGCACGCGCATTGCGATGCAATCGACGCGGAGATCGGGGCGCACGCAAAGGACTGGTCGATCGGGCGGATCGCCAAGGTGGATCTTTCCATCCTGCGCGTCGCGGTGTATGAACTTCTGTACGAAAAGAACATTCCGGTCGGCGCAACGGTCAACGAAGCGGTCGAGCTTGCGAAGGCGTTCGGCGGGGATAAGTCGGCAGGGTTTATCAACGGCGTTTTGGCTGCCGTAGCAAAGGCGCATTGATGACAAAACCCGTTTGTCTTGGAATCGACACGAGCTGCTATACCACCTCGGTCGCATGTGCGGATGATAAGAGCATCGTCTTTTCCGAAAGGACGATGCTTTCCGTCCCTTTTGGCAATCGGGGATTGCGGCAGTCCGAGGGTCTGTTTCAGCACGTCAAACAGCTTTCGCCGCTTTTGTGCGATCTGTTTGCGTCCGTTGACCGGGACAGGATTTGCTCGATCGCGGTCAGCGCGTCGCCGACCGCAAAGGATGACAGCTACATGCCGGTCTTTCTGGCGGGACTGAAGCAGGCGGAAACGCTCGCGGCGGCGCTCGGCGTTCCGCTGTACCGGGTCGATCATCAGAGCGGGCATATCCGCGCCGCGCTGTACGGAAACGAAGCGCTTTTAGACCGACCGCGGTTTTTGGCTGCGCATATCAGCGGCGGCACGACCGACCTGCTGCTTGTCGAGCCGGATCGGGACAAGCCGTACCGGATCGAAACCGTCGGGACCTCGACCGACCTGCATGCGGGACAGTTCGTGGACAGGGTAGGCGTGGCGATGGGACTGCCGTTTCCGGCGGGAAAACATCTGGAGCGGCTTGCAATCGAAGCCGTTGAGAAATCCGTTAAGCTCCCGGGCGCCGTGCGCGGGTTGAACTGCTCGTTTTCCGGCGCGGAGTCCGCAGCGCAGCGGCTGCTGACAGATACAGCGAAAGAGGAGCTTGCCTACGGCGTATACGATTGTCTGTCGAGAACGCTTTCTAAGATGTTCGCGCACGCTGTCGACGCGTATGGAAGGCTCCCGGTGCTGGTGTGCGGCGGCGTGGCGTCTTCGGCGCTTTTGCGATCGCTGCTGAAAAACCGGTTCGACGGAGACCTGTATTTCGGGAGACCGGAACTGTCCGCCGACAACGCGGTGGGCGTCGCGCTTTTAGGCGCGGATCGGAGCGGAACATGGATGAACTGAAGCCCGTCTTTACGGTGCATGAATTAACCGAATATGTGGACCTGCTGCTCGGGATCGATCCGAATCTCAAAGAGCTCGCCGTGGAAGGCGAACTGGAGGCCGTGAAGCGGCATTCCTCCGGGCATCTGTATTTTACGCTCAAGGACGAGCTCGCGTCGGTCAACTGTGTGATGTTCCGTCAGCATGTGATGGGACTGCGGTTTTTGCCGAAGGACGGACAGCGCGTCCGGCTTGCGGGACGGGCGAGCCTGTATCAGAAGGACGGACGCTTTCAGCTGATGGCGACCGGACTGATGCCGAAAGGCGACGGTTCGCTGTACGCGGCGTTTGCCGCATACAAGGAGGAGCTGAAACAGCGCGGCTGGTTTGACGAAGACGAAAAGAAACCGATTCCGTATCTGCCGAAAGCGGTCGGCATGGTCACCAGCGCAAACGGCGCGGCATGGCATGACGTGCAGAACGTGATCGGACGGCGGTTTCCGCTGATGCCGGTCGTGCTGTATCCGGCGGCGGTACAGGGCGCGGGCGCGGCGGAGGAGATTGCGAAGGCGATCGACCGCGCGAACGCCGAACACCGCTGCGACGTGCTGATCGTCGGACGCGGCGGCGGCAGCATGGAGGATCTGTGGGCGTTCAATGAACCGCCGGTCGCCGAAGCGATCAAACGAAGCGCGATCCCGATCATCTCCGCTGTCGGACATGAGACGGATCAGTCGATCAGCGATTTCGTAGCCGACCTGCGCGCGCCGACGCCGTCTGCGGCGGCGGAGCTTGCCGTTCCCGAGTGGGACGCGATCAGGGACGCGCTGCAATCGGCAGGCGAGCGGCTGGGTCACGCGCTCCTGAACGGACTTGAACGAAAACGCGACCGGCTCGGACTTTGCTGGTCGGACGCGCGGCGGCTGCGCGTTTTCCGCGCGCTGGACCAGAAACGCCAGGCGCTGGACGATTGCCGCACCGCCGTTGAGCGGGCGGCGGAAAACGCGATCGAGAAACGCCGGCATGCGGTTTTAACGGAGCTCGAACGCCTGCGCGCGTACAGTCCGCAGCGGACGCTCGCGCGCGGGTTCGCAATGATTCAGGACACGCACGGCGCACCCGTAACGACGGCGAAGGAGCTGAAAACGGGCGACGCGGTTGCGATCCGGTTTTATGACGGAACGGTCGACGCAAGCGTGACCGGAAAGGAACAGAAATGAACGAAACGAAATCATTTGAACAAAAACAGGCTGAGCTCGAAGCGATCGTGTTGAAACTGGAGAGCGGAAACGCGCCGCTCGAAGAGATGATCGCGCTGTACGAGCAGGGCGAAGCGCTCTACCGCGAATGCGCCGAGACGCTCGACGCATATGAAACGCGCTTGAAAGCGTTTGAGAAGGAGAAAACCGAATGATGGAAGCGTTGCGGGAACGGATCGAACGCGCGCTCGAATCATTTTCAACGGATGACGTGGCGCCCCTTCTTCGGGAAAGCATGCGGTATAGCCTTCTGGGCGGCGGAAAACGGATCCGGCCGTGCCTTCTGCTGTTGGTATGCAGCATGCTCGGCGGCAGGGAAGAGGTCGCGCTTCCGTTTGCGTGCGCGCTTGAAATGATCCATTGCTACTCGCTGATCCATGACGATCTTCCGGCGATGGACGACGACGCCATACGACGCGGACGGCCGAGCAATCATGTGAAGTTCGGGGAAGCGAACGCGATCCTCGCGGGCGACGGGCTTTTGACCAAAGCCGCGCTGCTGCTCGCAGAGCAGAACGGGTTCGACGACGCAAAACGCGCGATCTTAGAGGGCGCGTATGCCATGGTCAGCGGACAGAGCGACGATCTGAACCTGACCGAACGAAGCGCGGAAACGCTCGAACGCATCCACGTCCGCAAGACCGGCGCGCTGTTCAAGGCGGCATGCGTCGCCGGCGCGTATCTTTCGGACCCCATGCGCGCGGAGGAGATGGGCGCGTTCGGCGACACGCTCGGACTGCTGTTTCAGATGACCGACGACCTTCTTGACGCGGCGCGCGATCGCGAAGAAGGCAAACTGACCTATGTGACCTACTACGGCGAAGCGGAGACCGCGCAATTTGTGCAGGATGCGGCAAGCCGCGCAAGCGCGATCCTGAAACCGTATCACGGCGAAGCGGCTGAGACGCTGCGCGCGCTGATCGCCGCGCTAAAGAGCAGAACGGAGTAATATGAGCACCTATCCGATCCTTGATACCGTCAACGGAATACAGGATTTAAAAGCGCTGAAGGAGGAGCAGCTCCCGGCGCTCTGCGAGGAACTGCGCGCATTTTTGATCGAACACGTCTCAAAAACCGGCGGGCATCTGGCGTCGAGCCTCGGCGCGGTCGAGCTGATCGTCGCCATGCATTACGTCTTCGACAGCCCGACGGATAAGCTCGTGTTCGACGTCGGACACCAGGCGTATGTGCATAAGATCCTGACCGGACGCAAGGACGCGTTTGATACGCTGCGCATGGAAAACGGACTCTCGGGATTTCCGAAGCACAGTGAGAGCGAGCATGACGCCTTTGATACGGGACATGCGAGCACGGCAATCTCCGCTGCGCTCGGGCTTGCGCGCGCCATGCGGCTTTCGGGCGAATCCGGCATGTCAGTCGCGCTGGTCGGTGACGGCGCAATGACCGGCGGGCTCTCGTTTGAGGCGCTTGATGACGCGGGACGCGAGCGCATCCCGCTGCTTGTGATCTTAAACGATAACCAGATGTCGATCTCGCAGAACGTCGGCGGACTTAAAAACTCGCTGACGCTGATGCGCACGAACCGCACGTACAACGCGTTCAAACGCTGGCTGAACGGGATCCTGGAAACCAGCCGGTTCGGAAAGTTTTTGAGCCGGCATATGGAGACGTTCAAAAACCGTGTCAAGAAGTTCTTTGCGCCGAACCTGCCGTTTGAGGAGTTCGGGATTCTGTATCTCGGTCCGGTCGACGGACACGATGTGAGAAAGATCATTCGGTATCTGCGCCGATGCAGAAAGCTCGATAAACCGATGCTGCTGCACGCGATCACCACCAAGGGGAAGGGCTATCCGTTTGCCGTGGAGAACCCGGAAAAGTTTCACGGCATCGCGCCGTTCGAGGTCATGACCGGCAAGGTCAGTCCGGAACGGCAGAAGACCTGCTCGGAGGTGTTCGGCGAAACCATGCTGCGCCTTGCAAAGAACGATCCGAAGATTGTGGCGATCACGGCGGCAATGCCGAGCGGGACCGGACTTTCGCCGTTTGCACAAGCGTATCCGGACCGGTTCATTGACGTCGGCATCGCGGAAGCGCATGCCGTGACGATGGCGGCGGGACTGGCGCGCGGCGGCATGCGGCCGGTCGTTGCGGTCTATTCCTCGTTTTTGCAGCGTGCCTACGATTCCATTCTGCACGACGTATGTCTTCAGAACCTGCCGGTCGTGTTTGCGGTCGACCGGGCGGGACTCGTCGGGTCCGACGGAGAGACGCACCAGGGCATCTATGATCCGGGATTCCTTTCCACCATGCCGAACCTCGCGGTCTATTCGCCGTCCTCGCAAAAGGAGCTTGCCGCTATGCTGGAGCTCGCGCTTTCGCGCAGGGAGCCTGCTGTGGTGCGCTACCCGCGCGGCGCGTTGCCGGACGTTCCGATGAAGACGTCCCTGTCGTTCGGACAGTGGGAGATTGCGGAGCCGCTGAAAAAAACAACGATCATTGCGCACGGAACGCTGTTGCCGCTTGCGAAATGGGTCGCGAAAAAACACGGCGTCGGTCTGATCAACGCGCGTTTTTTGCAGCCGCTTGACAGCGATCTGATCGATTATTTCAAAGAAAACGAGATCCGGCTCCTCGTGCTGGAGGAGAACACCGTCTCGCTCGGGGAGAAGATCGCGCTCGCCGCAAATCCGTGCCGGGTTCGTTCGATCGCGGTCCCGACCGAACCGATCCCGCAGGCTTCGGTGACCAGACAGCGGGAGCGCTGCGGGTTCACCGAGGAGGACGTGACAAAAGCGCTGCTTGCGCTTACGGAGGACGCATGAGCAAGGTACGTCTGGATGTGGAACTGGTATCGCGCGGGCTGTGTCCGTCGCGCGAAAAAGCGCGGGCGCTGATCCTTGCGGGCGAAGTGCGCGTCAACGGGATTCGCGCGGACAAGGCGGGACAGGAGATCGCGCCGGAAGCGGAGATCGCCGTGATTGGGGACGCCGTTCCGTTTGTGAGCAGAGGCGGGCTGAAACTGGATAAAGCGGTGCATACGTTCCCGATCGTACTGCACGGACGGACCTGCGCCGACATCGGCGCTTCGACCGGCGGATTCACGGATGTGATGCTGAAAAACGGTGCGAAGCACGTTTATTCCGTCGACGTCGGTTACGGGCAGCTCGACTGGTCGCTTCGAAACGATCCGCGGGTCACGGTCATGGAACGCACCAACGCGCGGTTTATGACGCCGGACTGGTTTTCCGATCCGATCTCGTTCGCCTCGATCGACGTCTCGTTTATCTCGCTTCGGCTCATTCTTCCGCCGCTGTATGCGTGCCTTCCCGATAACGGCGAGGTCGTCGCGCTGATCAAGCCGCAGTTCGAAGCCGGACGTGCCGAGATCGGCAAAAACGGCGTGGTCCGCGATCCCGCGGTGCATGAGCGCGTGATCCGGGACATGATCGATTTCGCGCAGAGCATCGGGTTTTCGATCGCGGGATTGTCGTTCTCTCCGATCACGGGACCGAAGGGAAATATAGAGTTTCTTTTATACATTCGAAAAACCGGTCCCAAAAATGACGCAGACCTGCATGATTTTTCGGGTTTGGTGCGGGAAACTGTTTCAAATGCCCATTTAATGGGCAAATCCCGTTAAAAATTATTCACAATTTCCTTGCCATTGATCGAACGCAACTGTATAATAATTAGGTAATATTCACTGATGGGAGTTGCGCTATGCATCTTGTTTTTGCAGCGCATGCAAAAAATGCATCGCTCGCATCCGCCTGTCGGGGTCTGATGAAAACGGCGGAAGGGGAAGGCTTTGCCTGTTCGATCCTTTCCGACGTCGATTCTTTTTCGCCTTCCGACGAGACGGTGATCATCGCAGTCGGCGGGGACGGGAACTTTATTCGCACGGCGCATATCGCCTGCGAACACAGTATTCCGCTGTTCGGCGTCAATTGCGGACGGATCGGGTTTTTGACCGAATGGACCGAGGAATCGTTCCCGGAGGCGCTGCTTCGGCTTCGCGCCGGTGCGTACCGGATCGAGCAGAAGTCCATGCTTTCCGTAAGCGTCAACGATGAGCACGCGCGCGACTGCGTGAACGATCTGCTGGTGTATAAACACTCGTTTTCGGGCGTCGCAAGCATCGCGCTTGCGATCAACGGACAAACGGTAGGCGACCTGTTCGGTGACGGGATCACGGTCGCCACTTCGACCGGCGCAACGGGGTATTCGCTGTCGGCGGGCGGTCCGATCATTGCGGACGGACTGGATGCGATGGTGGTAACGCCGATCTGCGCGCATACGCTGCACTTTCGCCCGATCGTGGCTGCGGCAAACGCGTCGGTCACGATGACCATGGCGGACCGCGGGTTTTTAGCGGCGGACGGGGACCGGTTCCGCTCCGTGCAGCAGAATGACCGGATTACGGTCACACGGTCCGATCGGACGGTTCCGATGATGACGTTTCAGACACGGAATCTGTTCCGTCTGATTTCCGAAAAACTGACATGATGATGAGGTAACGGAGTATGAAAACCAAACGACATGCAATGATCTTGAATCTGATCGCATCCGAGAATATCGAAACGCAGGAAGAGCTTGCAAAGCTGCTGTCCGCGAAGGGGTTTTCGGTCACGCAGGCGACCGTATCGCGCGACATCAAAGAGCTGCGGCTGATCAAGGTCCTGACCGGGGAAGGGAAATATAAATACGCAACGGTGGAGAAGGCGGAATCCGATCTGCAGGAACGCTTTATCCGTCTGTTCAGCAACTGTGTCGTTTCGATCACGTCGGCGGGGAACCTGATCGTGGTCAAGACGGTTCCGGGCAGCGCGCCGGTCGCCGCGGAAGCGATCGACTCGATGAAATGGCCGGAGATCGCCGGGTCGCTTGCGGGCGACAACACGCTGTTTGTCGCCGTCCGTGAGGGAAAGAGCGTTTCCGACATGATCAAGCGGTTCCAGAAACTCATGAAATAACGGAGGGCGTCGTGCTCACACGTTTACAAGTCAACAATATTGCTTTGATCGATAAGTCCGACATTGTTTTCGATGCGGGCTTTTCTGTATTGACGGGCGAAACCGGCGCGGGCAAATCGATTCTGATCGAGTCGGTCAGCTTCGTGCTCGGCGATCGCGCAAGCCGGGAGAGCATCCGCACCGGCGCGGACAAAGCGTCGGCGGAAGCGACGTTTGTGCTTTCAAAGGATTCGCCTGCCCGCGCGTATCTGAATGAGCATCAGCTTGACGACGGCGATACGCTGGTGCTGTACCGGGAGCTCTCGCAAAGCGGCAGAAACGTATGCAGGATCAACGGGACGCTCGTAACAGCGGGCGAACTGAAAGCGCTCGGCGATCTGCTGGTCGATCTGCACGGGCAGCACGCGCATCAGTCGCTGCTGAATCCCGCAACGCACCTGGAGCTGATCGACGCATACGCAGGGAGCAATGCGGACGGTCTCAAGGACCGCGTGGAAGCGGCGCGGCAGGCGGCACTGCAGGCGGCGCGGGATCGCGATCTTTTGAAAAACGGGATTCGCGAGCGCGAGCGGCGCATCGACGCGATCCGATTCCAGCTCCGGGAGATCGACGCGGTATCTCCGGTCGACGGTGAAGAGGAGCAGCTCGAGAGCGACCGCAATAAAATGCGCAACGCCGAAACGATCATGGAGGGCTTAAACGACGCGTACGACGCGCTGTTCTCCGATACCGGCGCGCTTGCGTCGCTGTCCAGAGCGCGCGACGCGTTGAACCGCATCGGCGAATACGACGAAGCCTACCGCGCGCTTTCGGAGCGAACGGATGAGGCGTACTACTCGATTGAGGACACGGCGTACGAACTGCGCGACGGAAGAGACGCGTTCCGGTTCGATCCGGACCTGCTCGAGCAGACCGAAAGCCGGCTTGCCGCCATCCAGTCGCTGAAACGGAAGTACGGCGCGACGATCGGCGAGATTCTTGCGTATCGGGAAAAGATCGAAACGGAATGGAACCTGCTTTCGGACGGCGACAATCAGCTTGAAACGCTTGAACGAAAGGTTATCGAGTCGGTCGATGCGTTCGGAGCGCTTGCAAAAGCGTTGTCCGATCGCAGAAAGACGGCGGCAAAGCGTCTTGTCAAGGAAGCGGTGAAGGAACTAAACGACATGGGCATGCCGCATGCCGTTTTAGAGCCCGCGTTTTCGGAGATTCCGAAGGAACAGCTTGCGGAAACGGGAATCGACGCGATGGAGTTCCTGCTGTCCGCAAACCGCGGCGAGCCTGTCAAACCTCTCGTCAAGGTCGCAAGCGGCGGCGAGATGTCGCGTATCATGCTTGCCCTGAAGGCGGCGCTGTCCGATGCGGACCGGATCGAAACGCTGATTTTCGACGAGATCGATACCGGCATTTCCGGCATGGTCGCGAACACCGTTGCCGAGAAAATGCGCGAGCTCGGCGCAAAGCATCAGGTGCTTTGCGTGACGCATCTGCCGCAGATCGCCGCGCACGCGGATACGCAGTACGTTGCCTATAAGTATTCCGACGCGCAAAAAACGCACAGCGTTACGCAAAGACTCACCGAAGCCGAACGGGCGAAGGAGCTTGCGCGGATCATGGGCAGCGACGAATCCGATCAGACCGCGATGGAGCACGCCAAAGCGCTGCTCGAAGCGGCAAAGCGCTGATTCGTACGAACGCACAGACCTCATATGAGGTCTTTTTTTGTATGCTTTTTGAACGGATGCGCACGATAGTAAAAAGGAGTGTGCATACTATGAAACGGTTTTTTCGCGCGATCACGGCGCTGTTTTCCGCAATTCTTCTGGGCTGGTACTGTATTCCCGAGGTATATCGGACGCTGCATCTTCCCGACCGGGTCGACGCGTCGTTTTCGGTTTCCGCACCCGCGATGCGGACGGAACGGACCGATGTGTACGCCGTATCGGGATCGCGTGACGAGCGATTGCGCGATGTATCCGGGCAGGCGTATTCGATTCGCCTGTTCGGCGTTCTGCCTCTGCGCACCGTGTATGCCGCGGCGCGGCAGAGGACGGTATGCGTCGGCGGGGAAGCGTTCGGCGTGATTCTCAGGACGAACGGCGTGCAGATCGTCGGGATCGGGTACGTCGACGCCGAGGAGGGCAGGATCAGTCCGGCGCAGAAAGCGGGCCTAAAAGAGGGCGACGTGATCTGCGCGGTCGACGGGATGACGGTGACCGACACGCAGTCGTTTATCGGACTGTGCGAAAAAGCGGGCGAGATCTGTACGCTGTCCTGCCTGCGTGAAGACACGCCGTTTACGGTTACGCTTCGGCCTGCGGCGGACAGCGACGGCGTAAAGCGCATCGGCGCATGGGTGCGCGACAGCACGTCGGGGATCGGGACCCTGTCGTTTTATGACGCGTCCAGCCGCCGGTTCACCGCGCTCGGGCACGGTGTGACCGATGTGGATACGGGAAAGCTGATCGCGCCGGCAAGTTTTTTGAGTGAAGTACGGCTGACCGGGATCCGAACGGGCGACGCAAACAATGCGGGCGAGCTTTTGGGGCAGTTTTCCGATCGGGAAGCGGACGCGATCGGCTCGGTCGAGCAGAACACCGTGTTCGGAATCGCGGGGACGCTGAGCGGGTTCACAGACACGAATGAGACGGCGATCGGGATCGCGCCTGCCGGCGCGGCGCATTTGGGGGATGCGTTCATCCGCTCGACGATCGACGCCGGCGGCGTGCGTGAATACCGGGTTCGCGTGATCCGCGTCGATGTGCAGTCGTCGCCCGAGACGCAGGGGATGATGATTGAAATTACGGACGACGCATTGCTCGAAAAAACGAACGGCATCGTACAGGGCATGAGCGGCAGTCCGCTGATCCAGGACGGGAAACTGATCGGCGTCGTGACGCATGTGTTCGTCAGCCGGCCGACGCGCGGATACTGTCTGTACGCGGACTGGATGGCGCAAAAACTGCTGCCTTCGACATAATTTATTCACGGTATTCCCGCGTTTCGTCATTTCTTCACGGTTGAATTGCGTCAGGAATTGGCAGAAAATGGCAGTACGGAGAGGGGGAAACCGTATGCGTATTCTGATGCAAACGACCGACGAAGCGACGGAACGGTCGTATTTATCCGCGGCGGACGAGCTAAACGGACTGGATCTTTGCGTGCTGCACGACGAAGCGCAAGCCCTGGAGCGCGCGTTTCGTGAGCCGTTCGACGCACTGATCGTCGATGAAGAAAGCGAGGCAAGCGACACGCCCGGCACTGACCGCGTCTTTTATCCGGACAATCGGATTCTGCTGTTCGATACAGCGCCCCACGCAATCCCGAGCGAGATCACCTACGCCTTTTACCGCTCGACGCCGCCGAAAACGGTGCTCGGGCGGATCGGTACGTTTCCGGCGGGAGGCGTACACAGAACCGGAACGGACGCCGCGATCTCACGCTTTTTACAGCGGGTGGGGGTTCCGGTGCATCTGAACGGATTCTATCTTCTGAAGGATTCGATCCGGCTGATTCTGACCTGCAAACGCCCGACGGACTTGCGCATCACGCGCGATCTGTATGCGGCGCTGTCCGAAACGCTGCGGATTCCTTCGTCCGGCATCGAGCATGCGATCCGCCATGCGATCGGCGCGGCGTGGCTTCGGGCGGATGTGGAGCTGCTCGAATCGGTTTTCGGGTACACGGTCAGTTCGGAACGCGCCATGCCGTCCAACGCGGCGTTTCTGTTTACGGCGGCGGAGCGGATTCGCCTGGAGAGCGGGGAGGAGCAGCGATGGAATACCATGAATTGATCGCACTGTCGGATCGGTTTCACAGCCGGTACCGGGATCCGGACGCGCTTTTGGACGCGGTGATCAACGCGACGCTTTGCGCGCTGTGCGTTCCGGCAAACCTTTTAGGCTACCGGTATCTGTTCCTTGCGGTTCGCTATATCCGCAAAACGCCGCAGGAAAAGCGACTCAACATGCTGCGCGACATCTATCCGCACGTAGCGGAGATGACCGGAACGAATCCGCCCATGGCGGAGCGCGCGATGCGTTATGCGATCTCGTGTGCATGGAAACGCGCCGATCCCGAGGTGCTGTATTCATATCTCGGACTGCGCGGACGTGATCTCAAGAACGCGCCGACCAACGTAGAGTTTCTGTATCTTGTCGCGGAGCGCGTGCGTCTGATCACCGGCGATCCGGAGGACGAAGCGCGGTTTCAAAGACTGATGGAAGAAGCGCACAAGCGTTTCGGATCGTAAACAATTGACGAACGACGTCGCTCTGTGCTAAAATCCTATATATCTGAATGCAGCGAGGTATGGAAATGAAGAAGAGAGCGATTTTGATCGTGCTGGACAGCGCCGGGATCGGCGAACTGCCGGATGCGGCGGATTTCGGCGACGTTGGCGCCAACACGATCTGCAACATCTTTGAGAAGCGCGGCAGGCTCGACGTTCCGAACATGAAGCGGCTCGGACTTGCGCACATCGACGGATGCCGGCTTCCGAAGGACGAAACCGAACTGATCGGAAGCTTCGCAAAATGCGCGGAGCAGACGCATGCGAAGGACACGACCTGCGGACACTGGGAGATGGCGGGGCTTGCGCTTGACGAAGCGTTCAAGACCTATCCGAACGGATTCCCGCGAGCCTTTTTAGACGCGTTTGAAGCGCGGATCGGGCGCGGCACGCTCGGCAATACGGTCGCGAGCGGAACGCAGATCATCCAGGAGCTCGGCGACGAGCATGTGCGCACCGGCAAGCCGATCGTGTATACCAGCGCGGACAGCGTGTTTCAGATCGCCGCGCATGAGAAGGTCATTCCGCTAAAGGAGCTGTACCGCATCTGCGAGATCGCGCGGGAAATGCTGACCGGTGAATACCTGGTCGGACGCGTGATCGCACGGCCGTTCGTCGGCGGAAACGGCGTCTATACGCGCACCGAGAACCGCAAGGACTACGCCGTCGCGCCGTTTAAGGATACGATCTTAGACGGTCTGACCGCACAGGGCATGGATGTGGTCGGCATCGGCAAGATCGAGGACATCTTTTGCCACAGAGGGATCACGACCGTCGATCATACCAAGAACAATCCGGCAGGCATCGAGGCGACGCAGCGCTTTATCGACGCGGGAACCGGCGATTTCATCTTTACAAACCTTGTCGACACCGACATGCTCTACGGACACCGCAACGACGTCGAAGGCTACGGCGCGGCGCTCGAGTACTTTGACGCGCATCTGCCTGCCATGATGCACGCAATGGACGAAGGCGATATCCTGATGGTGACAGCGGACCACGGCTGTGATCCGACCACGCCCGGCACGGATCATACGCGCGAGTATATTCCGCTTTTGATCTACGGCAAACATATCAGACACGGCGTAAACCTCGGTGTCCGCAGGCAGTTTTCGGACATCGGCGCGACGATCTACGAATACCTGACCGGCGAGACCTGGCGCGAGGGTGATTCATTCTTAAAGGAAATCTGGGAGGACTGACATGGAAGATTTGATGAAGATCATCAACAGCGCTGCGGCGCTTCTAAAGGAACAGGGCGCGGACAAGGCAACGATCGGACTGATCCTGGGCAGCGGACTCGGCGATTATGCGGAAACGCTCGAAAACAAGCGGTTTGTGAATTATTCGGATATCGAAGGCTACCCGGTCTCGGCGGTCGTCGGGCACAAGAATCGGTTCGTCATCGGCGAAAAAAACGGCAAGACGGTCATCGCCATGCAGGGGCGGTTCCATTATTACGAGGGGTATCCGCAGTCGCTTCTGACGCTCGGCGTGCGCACCATGCGAAAGCTCGGCGTAAAGAAGCTTCTGATCACCAACGCGGCGGGCGGCGTGAATATGAACTACCACGCGGGCGATCTGATGCTGATCTCGGATCACATCAACCTGTCCGGCAGCAATCCGCTGATCGGCAAGAACCTGGACGAGTTCGGTCCGCGCTTCCCGGATCAGAGCAACGTGTACGATAAGGATCTCCGCGCAAGGATGATCGAACTGTCCATACGCGAAGGGATCCCGATGCAGGAGGGCGTATACATCATGATGTCCGGTCCGTGCTACGAAACGCCGGCGGAGATCCGCATGGCGCGCGCGCTCGGCGCGGACGCGGTCGGTATGTCCACGGTGCCCGAAGCGATGTGCGCGGCACACTGCGGCATGAAGGTGCTGGGCATCTCGCTGATCACCAACATGGCGGCGGGCGTACTCGATCAGCCGCTTTCCCACGCGGAGGTCACCGAAACCGCAGCAAAGGCGACCAAACAATTCACCGCGCTTGTCGATCTGATTTTAAAAGAGATCTTCTGATTTTTCGCGCCGAAGGCGCGCGCCGCAAAAGGTTGGTAGCGAGAGATTTTCGTTGTGAGGGCGTTTACAACCGAACAGAAAATCCGAGCGAGACCTTTTGCGGAAAGGAGCCGCGACGGAGCGTGCGAGCGGTGACGCTTCACGGACGTCGGCTGAACTTCCCCAAAACGAAAGCGTCGCCGCGAACTCAGCGGAGTCCGCGGCGACGTGGCGCAGAGAGAGGGATTCGAACCCTCGATACGGTTCCCCGTATACACGATTTCCAGTCGTGCGCCTTAGACCAGCTCAGCCATCTCTGCACGGTGGTTTTTGCTGCACCTTTGCTATCTTACAACAATCGTTCCCAAAAAGCAAGTGATTTTTTCGACTTGCCGAGGCATCAGCACAGAAAAAACAAAAATGTTGAAAAAAGTGCTTGCTTTTTTTCTGAAACCGTGTATAATGATTTCTGTTCGCGGGGCATTAGCACAGTTGGTAGCGCGCAACGTTCGCAATGTTGAGGTCAGGAGTTCGAATCTCCTATGCTCCACCACGTCGTCGTAAGTCTCACTTGACTTGCGACGATTTTTTTATGCAGAGGTTATTTATGGAACAAACACGAAAGACTCCGTTCCGCACCGTAGAACTTGCCTATATCGCGCTCGGTACGGCGCTGATCGCCGTGTGCGCATGGATCACGGTCCCGTTTACCGTTCCGTTTACGATGCAGCTGTTTGCCGTGTATCTCGTTCTGCTGCTGATCGGCGGGCGGAACGGCTCGATCTCGATCGCGGTCTATCTGCTGCTCGGCGCGGTCGGCGTACCGGTGTTTTCCGGCTTCAAAGGCGGGTTCGGCGCGCTGATCGGCATGACGGGCGGGTATCTTGTCGGCATGCTTTTGATCGGACTTGTTTACTGGCTCTCTACGGCGCTGTTCGGCAAAAAATGGTTTGTCGAACTCGGTACGCTCGTTTTCGGAACGCTCCTTTGCTACGCGTTCGGCACGGTCTGGTTTTCCGTTTTGAACGGTGAAAAAGGGTTCGCGGCTTCTCTGATGGTCTGCGTCGTTCCGTTCCTGCTCCCGGACGCAGCAAAGCTCGCGCTCGCGCTTCTGCTCGGCCGCAAACTGCGCCCGCTCATCCCGTAATCAATTTCTTTATAAAACCTCTTGACAACGGCAAATATATTTGATACAATATGATTGTACAAAATATTTAGAAGGAGTGTCGGTATGGAATACGATCCCCGTGAGGCGATGAAGCTCAAGAATCAGTTGTGTTTTCCGCTGTATGCCGCGGCGCGGCATGTGACGGGACTGTATACGCCGTATCTCAGACCGTTGGGGCTGACGTATACGCAGTACATTGTGTTTCTCTCGCTGTGGGAGAAGGACGGCGTATCGGTCGGCGAGCTTTGTGAGACACTGATGCTGGACAACGGGACGCTTTCGCCGCTGCTGAAAAAGATGCAGCAGGCGGGGTATCTGGATCGAACGCGCAGCGAAGCCGACGATCGGGTGGTCGTGATCACGCTGACAGAAGCGGGAAGAGCGCTTAAGGAGAAGGCAAAGGATATTCCGCTGAAGGTGGCGGGATGTATCGCGCTGGCGCCCGAGAAGGCGCAGACGCTTTACACGCTTCTGTATGAACTTATTGAGAATCAAAAACAGAATCGAAAGGAGCAAACCAATGAAGACAGTCTATGATTTCACGGTACGGGACAGAAAAGGAAACGACGTCAGCCTTTCCGACTATGCGGGCAAGGTGCTTTTGATCGTCAACACGGCGACGGGGTGCGGATTTACGCCGCATTACGAACCGCTCGAGGCGATGTACAAGGAACTCAAGGACAAGGGATTTGAGATCCTGGATTTTCCGTGCAATCAGTTTGCCAATCAGGCGCCGGGCAGCGAGGATGAGATTCACGAGTTCTGCACGCTGAAGTTCGGCACGGAGTTTCCGCAGTTCAAAAAGATCGACGTCAACGGCGAAAGCGCGGATCCGCTGTTTGCGTTCCTTGCGACGGAGAAACCGTTTGAAGGCTTCGGCAAGGGAATGAAGAACGCGATGCTGGAGAAGTTTGCCAAGATGAACAACAAGCAGTTCGGCGATAAGGCGTATATCAAGTGGAACTTTACGAAGTTCCTCGTCGACCGCGAAGGCAACGTCGTCGCGCGGTTTGAACCGACCGTCGACATGGCGGACGTGAAGAAAGCGGTAGAAGCGGCCCTGTAAGGAGAGACGCATGAAGGATATCACGACGGCGGCCGCTACCAGGGAAAAAGTCATCGTAAGAACCAGCGTCATCGGGATTCTCACAAACCTGCTGCTGGTCGGATTCAAAGCGGCGGTTGGCCTGATCTCGAACTCGATCGCGGTCATTTTGGACGCGGTCAACAACCTGTCCGACGCGCTTTCGTCGGTGATTACGATCATCGGCGCGAAGCTCGGCGCAAAACAGCCGGACAGGAAGCATCCGCTCGGCTACGGCAGGATCGAGTACCTGAGCTCGATGATCGTTGCGGCGCTGGTGCTGTACGCAGGTATCACGTCGCTTGTGGAGTCGGTCAAGAAGATCATCCATCCGGAGGCGGCGGAATACAGTACGGTTTCGCTGATCATTATTTCCGTGGCGATCGTCGTCAAGCTGCTGCTCGGCCTGTACGTGAGAAAACAGGGCAAAAAGGTCAATTCGGGCGCGCTGTCGGCGTCCGGTTCCGACGCGCTGTTCGATGCGATTCTGTCGGCGTCGGTGCTTGCGAGCGCGATCGTGTATCTGGTCTTCGGGGTCTCCCTGGAAGCGTACGTCGGCGTGGTGATCGCCGGATTCATTATCAAGGCGGGCGTGGAGATGATGATCGAAACGCTGAACGACATCATCGGCAAGCGTGAGGACAGCGAGTCAACCAAAGAACTCAAACGCATCATCTGCGAAGAGGAAGCCGTGCTCGGCGCGTATGACGTCACGCTGTTCAATTACGGACCGGACAAGAACTACGGTTCGGTTCATATCGAACTGCCGGATACGCTGACCGTGGACGACGTCGACCGGATCACGCGCCGCATCCAGAACGACGTGTTCCAAAAGACGGGCGTGATTCTGACGGGTATCGGCGTGTATTCGCACAATACGTCCGACGACGAGGCGGCGCAGATGCGCGACGCGGTCCGCAACACGGTGCTCTCGCACGAGTGGGCGCTGCAGATGCACGGATTCTATGCCGATACCGAACGGAAAACGCTGCGCTTCGACGCGGTCTTGAGCTTTGACGTCGACCGGAAGGAAGCGCTGGAAACGCTGTATAAAGAGGTCTCGGCGCTGTACCCGGATTACGAGCTCCTGATCGTTCCGGACGCGGATATAACGGACTGAAACAGATGCGGATTGACGGATCGCACGGTATAACGCCGTGCGATTTTCATATAATGTTCATTTGCTTTTCTGACGGGTTCGACTTACAATGAAACCGGAGGGGAAGCCTATGCAGATCGTGATTTTGGACGGATATTGCGTGAACCCGGGCGATGTGGACTGGAGTCCGTTAAAAGCGTTCGGCACCGTATCGGTGTACGACCGGACGCATCCCGATATGGTCGCGCAGCGGCTGCGCGGCGCCCAGATCGCGTTTGTCAATAAAGTCAGGCTGAACCGTGACGTTCTGTTCGGCGCGAGACAGCTGAAGTATATCGGGGTGCTTGCGACCGGCTACGACGTTGTAGACCTTGCCGCGGCGCGAGAACGCGGCATTACGGTTACGAACGTGCCCGCATACGGCACCGAAGCGGTCGCGCAGCATACGATTGCTTTGCTTTTGGCGCTGTGTCAGCATGTGGAGCATCATGCGGCGCTCGTGCAGAAAGGCGCATGGACGGCGCAGCCGGATTTCTCCTGGTTTGAGATCGCGCCGGTGCTGCTGCACGGCAAAACGTTCGGGGTTCTCGGCTGCGGACGGATCGGGTCGCGCGTTGCGAAGATCGCGGACGCGCTCGGCATGCGCGTGATCGGAACGAATCCGACGGAGCGCGCAGGATTTCCCGGGAAATACGTCCCCCTCGAAACGCTGTTAAAAGAGTCCGACGTCATCAGCCTGCACTGCCCGGCAAAAGCGGACACGGTGGGCCTGTTCCGGAAAGAAACGATCGAGAAGATGAAGGACGGCGCGATCCTTCTGAACACCGCGCGCGGCAGTCTTGTTTCCGAAACCGACGTGCGCGACGCGCTGCAGTCCGGCAAGCTCGGCGGCTACGGCGCGGACGTCGTGTCCGAAGAGCCGATCAGGCTTCGAAATCCGCTGCTCGGCGCGCCGAACTGTCTCATCACCTCGCATTATGCCTGGACGCCGAAACCCATGCGTCAGAGGATCATCGACGTTTCGGCGGAGAATCTCGCGGCGTATTTATCCGGGCGGCCAATCAACGTCGTCTCATGACCCGCAGGATCGGATTTTCGCATCAAAAACAGGTCAACTGTGTACCGGCTCCCGCCTTTGGGAGCCTTTTCGGTTTCTTTTCCGAAATGCCATCTTGCGTTTACAATTAGCACTTGCAAAAAATGCAGTTTTCGGGTAAACTATACCCATCTATTCTCGGAGCTGTATGTCATGTTTGTATGGACCGAATCGACGTGGATGGAATGTGGCGTTTCGCGTTCAGACGGCGTACTCGCTGCACTTTCGGGCGGCGCGGACTCCGTGGCGCTGCTGCTGGGTCTTTGCGCTCTCAGAACGGAAGGGAAGATCGCGCGGCTATGTGCGGCGCATCTGCATCACGGGATCCGCGCACAGGAAGCGGACGCGGACGAAGCGTTCTCGAAAGCGCTGTGCGAATCGCTGCAGGTTCCGTTTCGTTCGGAGCGGGTCGACGTTCTGGCGCTTGCCGCATCGCAGGGGATCTCCGTTGAGCTTGCCGCAAGAAACGCCAGATACGCGTTTCTGGAACAGGTGCGAACCGAACAGCGGCTTCAAGTGATCGCGCTCGGGCATCACCGGGACGATCAGGCGGAAACGCTTCTGCTGCATCTTTTGCGCGGCAGCGGAACCGACGGTCTTGCCGCCATGCGCATCCGGACCGGGAACCTGATCCGGCCGCTTCTTCGAACGGGCAAAGACGAGATCCTTGCCTTCCTGTCCGAGCGCGGACAGCCGTACCGGACGGATTCCACAAACCTGATCCCGGACGCGACGCGAAACAGGATCCGCCTTTCGGTCCTTCCGACGATGGAGGAAATCAATCCGGCGGTAAAACGCACGCTTGCCGAAACGGCGGCGCGCGTCGGCGAGGATGCTGCGTATCTCGGGCTGCTTGCGGATCGTGCGCTGCATGCGTGCGGATCGGATCGAACGAAACTGCTTGCGCTCGACCGGCCGATCCGGCTGCGGGTGCTGAAACGGCTTTTGCCGTATGAAGACTTCACGCGTGCCGACCTGTTGCGGCTTGACGAACTGCTGCACGGACAGACGGGCGACACCGCGACGCTGAAAAACGGGGTCATCGCGTGGCTGGACGCAAACACGCTTCGCTTTGACGGCGAAAAGCCGGAGCCGTACCGCGTTTCGCTTCCCGAAGAAGGAACGGTAAGGCTTCCGAACGGAACGCTTCGCATGGAATACGTTGAAGCGGCATTCGTTCCGTGCGGCGCAAACGAGGCGTACGTCGACGCAGACCGGCTGACGGGAACGCTTACGGCGCGTTCGCCGGAAAAAGGAGACCGGTTCACGCCGTTCGGAATGAAGGGGAGCAGGCTTTTAAGCGATTGCTACACCGATCGCAAGGTGGGAAGGTTTTTCAGGAACGGTCCGGTCGTTTGTGACGAAAAAGGCGTTGTGTTCGTTGCGGGACTGACGATTGACGAACGGCTGCGTGTGACGGCGCAGACGAAGCGGATATACCATTTTGTTTTTGAGGAGGAATGAGACCATGTGGGGGAAAAGCTTCATGGCGCAGGACATTGAGGAGGTCCTGCTTTCGGAGGAACAGATCAGAAAGCGCGTGCAGGAGCTCGGCGATCAGATCTCCAAGGACTATGACGGTCAGGAGATCATCGTGCTCTGCGTTCTGAAGGGTGCGAGCATCTTTTTCGCGGATCTGATCCGCGCGATCACGGTGCATACCAAAATGGACTTTATGGCGATTTCGAGCTACGGTGACGCGCAGAAGACGAGCGGGATCGTGCGCATTTCGAAGGATATGGACACGAGCATCACCGGAAAGCACGTACTGATCGCGGAGGACATCATGGACAGCGGTCTGACGCTTTCGTACCTTACGCGCATGCTGAGCGAGCGGCAGCCCGCGTCGATCCGTTCCTGCTGCTTCCTCGACAAGCCGGAGCGCAGAGAATGCGAGATCACGCCGGATTACTGCGGATTCGTGATTCCGAACAAGTTCGTGGTCGGCTACGGGCTCGATTACAAGCAGAAATATCGCAACCTGCCGTATATCGGCGTTTTGAAACCCGAGATCTACAGCTGAGATCCCGGAACACGGGCAATCGCCCAAAACGGAGGATACTTTGGAAAACAACCCGAACAACAAACGCGGTTTCGACCCGCGCCGGCTGATCACGGTCGCCATCTGGGGACTCATTCTCCTCGTGCTGGTGTTCATGGTCACCAACGGCTGCTCATCGAACAAGCCGAAGGAAATCAATTACACGGAGTTCGCAAAAAGCTTTGAGGACGGCGAGATCAAGGCCGTCTATGAAGTACTGTCCGGCGGTACGTTCTACGGACTGTATCAATCAAGCGAAGCGGACGCGGACAAACTGCCCGACAAGGCGGACTTCATTCTCCATATCGACAACGACGAGTTTAAGGAGAACATGAAGATTCTCGTCTCGCAAAAGACGGGCACGGATGCGGAGTCCGTCACGCAGAGCGACTACGGGTTCGTATACAAATCCGCGATTCCCGAAGGCACGTCGTGGTGGCTGATTCTTTTACAGTACGTTCCGCTCCTGCTGATCATGATCGTGATGATGGTCTTCATCTACCGGCAGCAGGGCGGCGGCAAGCAGATGATGAACTTCTCAAAGTCGCGCGCGCGGCTTTCTGATCCCGCGGAGGGCAAGGTGACGTTCAAGGACGTCGCGGGGCTTGTCGAGGAGAAGGAGGAGCTCAAGGAGGTCGTCGACTTCATGCGCGACCACAAGCGCTTCACCGAAAACGGCGCAAGGATCCCGAAGGGCGTTCTGCTCGTCGGACCTCCGGGTACCGGTAAAACGCTGATGGCGAAAGCGGTCGCGGGCGAAGCCGGCGTTCCGTTCTTCTCGATCTCCGGCTCGGACTTTGTGGAGATGTTCGTCGGCGTCGGCGCGTCGCGCGTGCGCGATCTGTTCGACACCGCCAAGCGAAGCGCACCCGCGGTCGTGTTCATCGACGAGATCGACGCGGTCGGGCGTCAGCGCGGCGCGGGACTCGGCGGCGGTCATGACGAGCGCGAACAGACGCTCAACCAGCTGCTTGTGGAAATGGACGGCTTTGCCGCAAACGAGGGCATTATCGTTCTCGCGGCAACGAACCGCGCCGACATCCTCGACCCGGCGCTGCTGCGGCCGGGCCGGTTCGATCGCAGGATTACGGTCGGATACCCGGACGTCAAGGGGCGCGAGGAAATTTTGAAAGTCCATGCGCGCAACAAACACTTTGCAAAGGACGTCAGCTTAAAGACGCTGGCGCGGCGTACGCCGTACTTCACCGGCGCGGACCTTGAAAACATTCTCAATGAGGCGGCGATCCTCTGCACGCGCGACAAGCGCAAGGAGATCACGCAGACGGATCTTGAAGAAGCGGTCACCCGCGTGCAGATGGGTCCCGAAAAGAAGAGCCGCGTGGTCACGGAGAAGGACAAGGAGATCACCGCGTATCATGAATGCGGACACGCGATCCTGGCGCATGAGCTTCCGCAGTGCGACGATCTGCACGAGGTCTCGATCATCTCGCGCGGATGGGCGGCGGGCTATACGATGATGCTCCCCAAGGAGGACATCCATCATCAGCTCAAATCGCACATGCTCGACGAGATCTGCATGTCGATGGGCGGACGCGTTGCCGAAAAGATCGTGTTCACCGACGTTTCGACCGGCGCGATCCAGGATCTCAAGAACGCGACGGCGACGGCGCGCAAGATGGTGGAGGAGTACGGCATGTCCGACGCGGTCGGACCCGTCTTCCTCGGCGGCGACACAGAGGTATTTATCGCCAAGGACTGGGGACACGCCAAGAACTACTCCGAGGAACTGTCCGCCAAGATCGACGCGGAGATCCGCACGATCCTCGAAGGGCAGTTTGACCGCGCGGAACGGATCCTCAGGGAACACCGGGACGGACTCGACGCCTGCGCGAAGCTGCTTCTGAAATACGAGCGCGTGACCGGCGAGGAGTTTATCGCGGTCTATCGCGGCGCGGATATGGATGCGGTCATGCATAAAACAACGGTCGAACCGGAGCCCACGCCCGCCGATGCGGCGGAAACGGAAGCGACGCAGCCCGAAGAACCAACGGAGAATCGCTGAGACAGCATGGACGAGAACCGGTTTGATCTACATACGCACAGCATTGTTTCGGACGGAACGGCAACTCCCAAGGAGATTGTCGGCATTGCTGCGCGTTCCGGCATCAAACTGCTTGCGCTGACGGATCACGACAATATCACGGGCGTGCAGGAAGCGCTCGACGCGGGAAAGGAACTCGGCGTTCCAGTGCTGCCGGCGGTCGAAATGGACAACGAGTGGCGGCATGAACTGCACATCATCGGACTGGACGTCGATCTTCGCAATCCGACGCTCAACCGCGCGCTGGAGATCGCGCGCGAGCGCCGCGAACGGCGAAACAGGATCATCTACAGCCGGCTCAAAGAAGCCGGGTACGATATTCAGCCGCTGGTCGGGCGTCCCGAGTCCGTCACAACCAAACTGCACATTGCGCACGCGCTGATCAAGGGCGGATACGCGTCCGACGTGCGCGACGCGTTCGTGAAATACCTGCGTCCGGGCACGGTCGGCTACTATACCGAAACGCGGTTCACGCCGCAGCAGGTGATCGATATCATCCACCTGGCCGACGGACTCCCGATCCTTGCGCATCCGTGTCACATCCGCGACAATCCGCACGGACTGATCCGCGAACTGTACGATCTCGGCCTGATGGGGCTTGAAGCGTACTATCCGTCGTCGTCGCAGCGGCAGACGGATATGTACGTGTCGATCGCGCGGCAGTATCGCATGCTTGTGACCTGCGGGAGCGATTTTCACGGCGACAACCGTCCGGGCGTCGAGATCGGATGCGCGTGGAGAAACGCGCCCGTTCTCGAACACACCTATGAGACGCTTGTGAAACGAATGAATTCGTGACGGGTTTGTATTTCTGTCCCGGCGGTGCTGCCGGGACTTTTTTGACGAGCGGCAGGCGCGGCGGTTATTTTTGAATCGGGTCTTGCCAAACGGCGGGTTTTCGGCTATAATACGTTTGATATAGGCAGAATCGGAGGCAATCCATGGACGATCGCATTGCGCGGCTTCGCGCCGCAATGGAGCAGCAGGGCTTGGACGCCGTACTTTTGAAGTCTGTTACGGCGATTCGTTATTTTTCCGGGTTTACGAGTGAAGACGCGTCCGTCGTCGTCACAAAGGACCGCAGCGTCCTTCTGACAGACTTCCGCTATACCATTCAGGCAAAGGCGCAGTCGGGCGACTGCTGCGAGGTTCTCGAGGTTTCCGGCGCGGCGCACAACGAGGCGATCGGTAAGATCGTAAAAGACGGCGATGTGAAGCGCTTAGGCTTTGAAGACGATTATGTCAGCTTTGCGCGCTATCAGGCGTATCAGGCGTTCGGCGCGGAGCTTGTGCCGTTTGCGAAGGAACTGCATCATTTGCGCATCCTTAAGACGGCTGACGAAGTCGAGTGCCTCCAAAAGGCACAGGCAATGGCGGATCAGGCGTTTGCGGAGCTTTTGAAAACGATCCACGCCGGCATGAGCGAACGGCGTGTCGCCGCGGAGCTCGAATACATCTGCGCGAAGCTTGGCAGCGAAGGCCCGTCGTTTGAAACGATCGTCGGCTCCGGCCCGAACGGCGCGATGTGCCATGCGGTCCCCGGGGATCGTGTGCTGCAGGAGGGCGATCTGGTGGTCCTCGATTACGGCTGCATGTACAACGGCTATCATTCCGATATGACGCGTACGTTCGCGGTCGGCAAGGCGGATCCGTTTGCGGAGGAGATCTACGGCATCGTGCGCGAAGCGCAGCAGCGCGCGCTGGATGCGTTAAAGCCCGGCGTCACCGGAAAGGAACTCGACGCGATCGCGCGCGATTTCATCAAGGAAAAAGGCTACGGCGACTGCTTCGGTCACTCTCTGGGACACGGATTCGGACTGCTGATTCACGAAGCGCCGTACGCATCGGCGGCAGGCGATACCGTCTTTGAAGAGGGCATGACGATCACCGTCGAGCCGGGCATCTATCTCGAAGACAGGTTCGGCGTCCGCATTGAGGACTGCTGTGTCGTAACAAAGGACGGCAAACGAAACTTAGTGACCGCGTCAAAAGAACTCATGCATATCGATTGACGAGCACGATATCAGGATCAGAATCAAATTGGGAGGATTATCACTATGATTATGGCAGGCGATTTCCGCAAGGGCGTTACGGTCGAGATCGACGGCGTCGTATGGTCGATTTCCGACTTCCAGCATGTAAAACCGGGCAAGGGCGCGGCGTTTGTTCGCACCAAGCTCAAGAACGTCATGACCGGCGCGGTGCTGGAGCGTACGTTCAGCCCGACGGACAAATACCCGCTGGCGCACATCGAAACCAAGGACATGGAATACCTGTATTCCGACGGCGAACTGTATTACTTCATGGACATCGAGACCTACGAGCAGCTTCCGCTGAACTTTGAGCAGGTCGAGGACGCGATCGATTTCATCAAAGAGAACGATCAGGTCAAGATGCGTTTCTATAAGGGGAACGCGTTCTCCGTGGAAGCGCCGAACTTCGTCGAGCTCAAGGTCACCGAGACCGAACCGGGCTTCAAGGGCGATACGGCGACCGGCACGACCAAACCTGCGGTTTTGGAAACCGGCTATCACATTGCGGTCCCGCTGTTTGTCAATGAGGGCGACACGATCCGCATCGACACGAGAACCGGCGAATATATGTCCCGCGTATAACGCAAACTACTTAAAAATCGGAGGTGCAGTATGAGCAGGATTTCTGAAAAGGTGGCTTACCTGGACGGCCTTATGGAAGGACTCAACATCCGCGAAGACAAGTATGCCAAGATCTTCACGGCGATCGTCGACACGCTCGATCTCGTGGCGGAAGAGATGGCGGATCATGAGGACACGCTTGCGGATCTGGACGACAGTGTGGAAGAGATCTTCGAGAACCTCGATGAATACGACGAGCTCCTGTATGGCGACGAGGAAGACGACGAGGAAGAGGACGACGAATTTGACGAGGATGATTTCTTTGAGATCGTCTGCCCGAACTGCGGCGAGACCATCTACTTCGATCAGGACATGCTCGACCGTCCGGACGGTCTGATCTGCCCGAACTGCAACGAACCGATCGAACTGCATATTCCGGAGACCGAACCGGAAGCGTAAGCGAAAGAAACAAGGCGGGAGGCTGCGGCTTCCCGCTTTTATGAAGGGATCGTATTCTAAAAAAGAATGAACCATGGTTGAAATCGCAAGAAAAATCTGCAAACGTCTGCATGCCTATCTCCGGATGGACCGGTATTCGGGAAAGGTGTATTCGGTGTACCCGAACGCTGTCCATCTGCAAACCTCCATCGGCATGGTATCGGTTCTGACAAACGCGCGCTGCCTGCATCCGTTTTCCGTCGTTATCAACTCGACCAAACAGCTTGAGCGGTTTGCGATCGAAGAGGGACAGGAAGTGCTTCTGGGCGACGAACGGATCGAGATTCCCGCATGCGGGTTTTCCGTCGATCTTTCGCAGGCGACCGATTTCGATCTCTCGGTGGATTCGATGCAGACGCTGTTTTTACCGACCGATCTTTCCATCCGCTTACGGCATCTGCTGCGTGTGATCGAAACGAACAGCAGGCAGGACGATCTCGGCCCGCTTGTTATTGAGGCGCGATCCGATTCGTACTGCGACGAGATTCGCGCGCTGCTGCCTGCGCTGCATACGGCGTTTCGCGAACAGGATCCGAACGCGTGCCGCGACGCGGCGGCGGCGATCGGCGGGATCGGCGCAGGTCTAACGCCGGCGTCGGACGATCTTCTGTGCGGGTATGCGGCGGCGTATGCCGCGCTGAGCATTGCGCTCGGCAGAAGCAACCAGCGCGTGCTGTCGCTGACGCGGGAAATGGCGTCCGGCGCGGCGGCGCAAACGACCGAGCTTTCCGCGGCGGTCTTGCTGCAGTGCGGCGAGGGACTCGTGTCCGAGGACGTCTATCAGCTTTTGCGCGCGCTCTTTTCGGACGTGCCGTATGCGGCTATGGTTGCTTCCGCGGCGAAGCTGGCTTCGGGTGAAGGCGCCGGCGGCGTGAACCTTTTGACCGGCGTGTATCTCGCGCTCTCGCATCAGTACGGCGGACGCGACGATTGATTCCCTAAAATTCAAAGCACCGCTCCGAAAAATCGGAACGGTGTTTTCTGTTATTCAGCCGGTTTTTCCTGCGGCTCTGCGAGCTCGTTTGTGTCGATCGTCTTGCGGAAGACGACAAACCGCTGATACGGGAACTCGGTCGCAAGGTTCAGGATCATATTGATCGCCGTGACCAGGTATTCGTTCCAGCCGAGCCGCTCGGTCAAAAAGTGCTCAAGAAGCGTTGAGAGCGGCGTGAACACGCAGTAATACGCGAAGACGAGCAGCATGGCCTTCGGTACGTTCGACGCGCTCTTGAACGTGTAGCGACGGTTGATCGTGAAGTTCCAAAGCACGGAGAGCACGAGCGCGATCAGATAGCTCAGCCAGTAGTTCCAATGGAACAGCTCGTTCATCAGCGTGAAGCTGCCGATCTCGATCAGCCCGGCGGAGGCGGCGATCAGCACGTATTTCACGGTGCGAAGCAATTCTTTTTTCATGGGGTCGGGTCCTCTTTTGCAAAGATACTGAGAAGCGCGGGGTCTAAATAACCGTCCGCTTCGCCTTCGATGAGGCCTTCGCCCTTGTGATATTCGGGTGTGCGGATGAGCTGTCTCCATTCATAGGGAGAGACGGGATCGACGGAAAGCTCCTCGGCGTACGACGCGGTCGTGTGCCATGCCTGACGGCAGGCGGAACAGCGAATCACACGATCGCGCCCGGTGATATGGATCACGGTCCAGTTGGCAAGATCCGGAACGCGGCAAATGCATTTTGCGTACATGAATCCTCCTACGGCTGCTTGATCCGGCTTTTCGGCGCGCAGATCGACTGGGTGTATTCGTCGAGCGTCATGGCGTGGCAGACGGACGGCGTACTGAACAGAAAGACCTTGTCATACTGATAGCTGTACGCGGCGTTCTTCGAAAGGATCAGCTGATCCTTCACGTTGATTTCAAGCTTCTGCCCGATCTGCTCGATCATCTGCGCGGTTTTGAGATCGTCCTCGGACGGAACGAGAATATTCGAGGGATGATTGTGCGTTAAGATCACATACCGTGCGCGGTGCAGCAGCGCGGTTTCGATGACGCGGCGCGGTTCGATGCTGACGTGCGAAAGCGTGCCGACCTGCAGCACTTCGGTGTGCAGAACGGACATCGAAGAGTCCAGGCAGATGATGCGCAGCGTTTCATAGCGATCCGACGCGGCAAGCGCAAGCGCGTAGCGGCAGGCGTCCTGCGGGTTTTCCAGGCGGCTGTTCGGCACGGACCGCGCGGCTTCGAGGTTCAGCCGGCGGTGCAGATCAAACAGCATGTGCAGATAGACCGCGGTGCGTTCGCCGATCCCGTCAAGCGTTTTCAAATCGTTCGGGTCGGCGGCGAACACGCCGGACAGCGAGCCGTAGCGGTTCAACAGCCGGTGCGCAAGCTCGTTCACGTCCCTGCGCGGGATCGCGTAGGTCAAAAGCAGTTCGAGCACGGTATGATCCGGCATACCGTCCATACCGGCTTTCTGATACGTCATGCGAAGCCGTTCGCGATGTCCTTCGTGCAGATGCTTTTCCATACCGGTATTTTACAATCTTCCGCCTGTTTCGTCAATCTCCGAACGAAAAAATAAGAGTCCGCCGTTTTGACGGTCCAACGGGTAGATTCCGTTTCGGGATCACAGGAAATAAGATTTCTAAGGACATTCTCAAAGTAATACAAAAACCGGCATAGCGGGTAGATACCAACTACGCCGGTTTGTCGAATTTTCAAATGTTCAGTTCTGCTCGAAACTGTCGACGGCTCCTTCGCCGTCAATGCCGATATATTGCGCGCTTCCGAAAGCGAGGATCAGCAGGAAGATGGGCTCTAAGAGAATCAATCCGGCAGCGAATCCGCCGCTCTTTCCGAAAACCCTGGCGAGCTTGACGTATGTCATGATGTCAAAAACGATATTGGCGATCGGGATAAGCATCAGGAACATATAGGCGCCGCTTCCCCAGGTGATCTTGAACAAGACCCATACATCGTAGATCGGGATGATGGCAGCCCAGCCGGGTTCCCCGGCTTTTTTGAAGATCTTCCACATCGCAACGATCATGAGGACGGTGAGTCCGATGGAAACGATGATGGAAACGGGTGAAGAATCCCGAGACATATCAGAGATAACACTGAAATTCATGCATACACTCCTTCCATTGTCCGCTCAAAACGTCCGTATTTCCGAATTGCCGACGGACATAGCTTACAGATTCTTCAAAAGACCGGTGGCTTCGTTGAACTCGTTGATGAGCGCGTCGATCTCGTCGACCTGCGCGTGGACGTCGGTCCAGTAGTTCTGATCATACCACTGCGCGTTGAGCTCCGAAACGTCCTTGCCCTGCTGTTCGACCCAGGTGTAGTACTTGAGGTTATGGACGCGCTTTCTCGACTCGTAGGTGAGCTCTTCCATCGTGTCGGTGCGGATGCCGTGCAGATGTTCCGCCCAGTCGGCAGCGGCCTTTGCTTCGCTGTACGCGCCGTTTTCCTCCTCAAGCTCGCGGATGCGGCTCTGATACATTTCGGCGGAGTCGGTGCCGACGGTGGCGAGAATGTCGTGCTCGTCGAGCTCGTAGTACTTCGCCATCTTGATGCAGCACAGCATGTTCGCGATGCCGGAAATGCCGAGCAGCGGGAGCTTTTCGACGGTTTCCGCCGGAACGCCGACGACGTCGCGGAGGTACGCGTGTCCGACCGGATCGTTGAAGAGCCGTAAAAGTTTCTGGCTGTCTTCATCGTCGATCGCGATGACCATATCGGTGTTTTTGACGTTGTGGATCCACGGCACGTGCTTGTCGCCGATGCCTTCGATGCGATGACCGCCGAAGCCGTTGTTCAAAAGCGTCGGGCACTGCAGCGCTTCGCCGACGGCGAGCTTGGAACCCGGATACTTTTCCTTCAGGAAATCGCCCGCGCTCATCGTTCCCGCGGAACCGCTGGTGAACGCCGCGCCCGCAAAGCGGTCGCCGTCGCGGCGGATCTGCTCGACGGCGTCGTAGATCGCGCGGCCGGTGACGTTGTAGTGCCAGAGCGGATTGCCCATCTCTTCGAACTGGTTGAAGATCATCATGGACGGATCCTTACGAAGCTCCCAGGTCTTATCGAAGATCTCCTTGACGTTCGACTCGCAGCCCGGCGTCGCAATGACCTGACCGGCGATCTTCGAAAGCCATTCGAAGCGTTCCCTGGACATCTCGGCGGGCAGGATCGCCACGGAATCGCAGGCTAAAAGCTTTGAATTGAACGCGCCGCCGCGGCAGTAATTGCCGGTGGACGGCCAGACGGCGTGGTGATAGGTCGGATCGAACTGTCCGGTCACGAGCCGCGGCACCAGACATCCGAACGACGCGCCGACCTTATGGCAGCCGGTGGGGAACCACTTGCCGGTCAGAAGCACGATCCGCGCCCTGACGCCGGTCAGTGCGGACGGAAGCTCGATGTAGTTCACGTCGCCGAACTTGCCGTCGCCGCCTTTTTCCACCGGATTGTTTCTCCAGGTGATGCGAAACAGGTTCAGAGGGTTCACGTCCCAAAGTCCGACGCCGGTCAGTTTGTCCTGGATCTTCTCCGGGATCTTTGAGGGATCTTCCATCTGCGCAAACGTCGGAATGATAATGTTCTTTTCCTTTGCGCGTTCGATCGAGCGGTTCAGGTTGTCGCGATGCATCGTGAGATCGATCATAAGAAATCTCCTTTGTATAATTGATTTGCGCTTGTGCACATTCTTTCAAAGTATATCATACTCGGTTTTTCGCGGTTTGTAAACAGCAAGAAAAATGAATTTTATGAAAGAAATTGCGCGGAAGCCTTTCTATCGCGCGCAAACAATGGTACAATCACTACGGAGGAAGCTATGATCAGGACAGGGATTTCAACGGCAAGTTTTTTCGATACGCTGATGCTTGAGGACGCGCCCGCGCTGCTGAAGGCGTGGGGGATTCGCTATTCCGAGTATTATCTGAACAGCTATTGCGAGTACGATCCGGCGTTTATCGAGCCGCTGGCGCACGCGTCGGAGGATGCGGGGATCTGCGTGACCGCCGTGCATCCGATGAGTCTGCAATACGAACCGCAGCTGTTCACACCGCATCCGCGCCAGCGCGACGATGCGTTCAAAGCGTATGAAACCGTTTTGAAGGCGGCGGAAAGACTGCATGCGGATCACTACGTAATGCACGGGCCCGTTGTGCTCAACGGCGCCGCGAAAAATCTGCAGTTCGAGCGGCTTGCGCCGATCTTCGACCGGCTTTCGGAGATGGCGGAGGATCACGGGCTGCGCCTTACGCTCGAAAACGTCAGTTACGGCATCATGCCCACGCCCGGGATCGGACAGCAGCTGCAGAGCCTGATGCGCCGCACCCTGTATCATACGCTCGATCTCAAGCAGGCGATCCGCGCGGGCGTGGATCCGATGGCGTTTGTCGACGCGTTCGGCGAGCGGATCATCGCGGTGCACGCGTGCGACTGCGACCGGTCGGGGGAGAAGCCTCGCTTCTGCCTTCCGCCGCGCGGCGGATATGATTTTAAGCGCATGACGGACGCGCTTGTGAAAAAGGGATTTTCGGGCACGGTCATGCTCGAAGCATACAGCGATATGTACCGAAGCCATTCGGAGCTTAAGGACGCTTACACGGCGCTGGATCGGCAAATCAACGCATAGGAGGAATCGAAATGGAAACGGGAACGTTTGAAGAATCGATGCGCATCACGATCGATTACAACAACATGATGCAGGAAACGCTCGGCGCACGCGGGCTCACCAAAGCGGAGCTTACGGCGCTTCCGTTACGGGAAGCCGTCAAGGGCATGAAAGAGAAGCGCGGACAGATGAAATGGCGCGAGCTTCCGCACAACCAGGACGCGATCGTGGGCGAAATCGAAGCGGTTGCGAAGGACGTGCGCGCGCGGTTTGAGAACTTCGTGGTGCTCGGCATCGGCGGAAGCGCATTGGGTCCGATCGCGGTACAGCAGGCGCTGTCACATCTTCGCTACAACGATCTTCCGCGCGAAAAACGGAACGGACCGCGGCTGTTTGTCGAGGACAACGTCGATCCGGAGCGCATGAACGCGCTTTTGGACGTGATCGACGTGGAAAAAACCTGTTTCAACGTGATCACCAAATCGGGCAGCACGTCGGAAACGATGTCGCAGCTTCTCATTGTGACCGATCTTTTACACAGGGCGCTCGGCGAGGACATCTCCACGCACCTGATCGCGACGACCGACCGCGAGAAAGGGAATCTCATCAAGATCGCAAAGCGCGAGAACCTTCAAACCTTCTATGTGCCGGACGGCGTGGGCGGACGGTTTTCGGAGCTGTGCCCGGTGGGACTTTTAGCGGCGGCGGTGTGCGGGATCGACATCCGCATGCTTTTACGGGGCGCGGCGTACATGGACAGGCTGACCCAAAATGAGAACGTGTTTGAAAACCCGGCGTACCTTCCGGCGGCTTTGCAGGTTGCGGCGATGAAGCGCGGCGCGAACATCCATGTTCTGATGCCGTATGCGGATTCGCTGAAATACATTGCGGACTGGTATGCGCAGCTGTGGGCGGAATCGCTCGGCAAGCGCACGGACAACGCCGGAAACGAGATCTATGCCGGACAGACCCCGGTCAAATCGCTCGGCGTGACCGATCAGCATTCGCAGGTGCAGCTCTATACGGAAGGTCCGTTTGACAAGGTTGTGACGTTTCTGTCCGTCGACCGGTACAGAAGCACGATGCCGATCCCGAACGGATACCTTGATATTCCGGACGTGTCGTTCCTTTCGGGACACACGCAGAACGAACTGATCGCAGCGGAGGAAGCGGCGACCGAGTATGCGCTCATGAAGAGCGGACACCTGAGCTACGCGATCCGCATGCCGGAGGTGAACGCGTTCACCGTCGGCGAGCTTTTGTACCTGTTTGAAGTCATGACCGCGTTTGCGGGCGAACTGCTTTTTTTGAACGCGTTCGATCAGCCGGGCGTCGAGGAAGGCAAGAACGCGACGTACGCGCTGCTCGGCAAGCCCGGGTTTGCCGAAAAGAAAGCGGAGCTTGACGCCGCGCCGAAAAAACGCGCGGAATACGTCGTCAGATGAAGAAACGCGCCGTCGGAACCAAAGCACCGTACCGTGTCGATGTCGTTACGATCGTTCTGGTAACGGCTTTGGTTCTGTTCGGCCTTGTGACGATTCTAAACGTATTGTCCGACCCGTTCGACGGCACGGAGACGACGTTTCAGGCGTTCTATGACCGCCTGAACTTTCAGTTCTTTTCCCGACAGGCGGCGAACATTCTGATCTCGCTTGCCGTGCTGATCCCGCTTGCGATCATCGACTATGACAAGTATAAACCGTTTGTCAAAGTCGCGTATGTCGTATGCCTGATCCTGCTGTTCCTGCTTGTTGTCGCGGGACAGAACACGCGCGGCGCGCTCGGCTGGTTCTGGATCGGCGCGCGCTCGTTCCAGCCCTCGGAGATCACCAAGGTTGTGCTGATCATCGCGCTGTCCAAGGCCGCGTCGGAAGCGTACGACCGGCGCGGACCGATCACGGCGTTCCGTGATTTTTCAAAGCTGTTTCTGATCTTCTTCGTACCGTTTCTGCTCGTCATTTTACAGCGCGATTTCGGCACCGCCATGGTCATTCTGATCATCTTCGGCGGGATTCTGTTTGCCGTGCGCATTCGCTGGCGGTATGTGTTCGGCGGACTGTTTGCGCTCGGCGTAGGCGGGATCCTAAGCTGGATGCTCGTTCTGACCGAAACGCAGAAGGAGCGCATCCGCGTCTTTATCGATCCGACGCGCGATCTCGAGGGCGAGGGCTTGAACGTGCTGCACGCCAAGCAGGTCATCGGCTCCGGCGGATTCTGGGGGAAGGGCTATTTTTCGAAGGGCACGCTTGTGCAGACCGGATATGTCCCCGAGTGGCATACCGACTTTATCTTTTCCGGCATCGGCGAGGGCGTCGGCTTTTTCGGCGCGATGCTGCTGATCATCGTATTCTTTGCTCTGCTGTTCCACTGGCTGCATACGGCGCTGGTTGCGCGGGATACGTTCGGTCGCTGCCTTTGCGTCGGGTGCACCGTCATGATCGCCGCGCACGTCTTTGAAAACGTCGCCATGAACCTCGGCGCGATGCCGGTCACCGGTATTCCGCTGCCGTTTATCAGCTACGGAGGGTCGAATATTCTCGCGTCGTTTGCCTGCGTCGGCATCGCCATGAGCGTGTACGCGCGCGCGGCGGGGAGGCGGCAGTTATGACGGTTCGACGGTTGACACACGCGGACCGCGCGCAGGCGGAAGCGATGTGGCGGGAGATCTTCGGCGATTCCGAAGCGTTTACCGCCTGGTATTTTTCGAATCGGTTTTCTCCCGTACACTCCTTCGGCGCGTTCGACGGCGTGCGGCTTGTCGCCATGACGCTCGGCAGATCGACCAGGATCCGTGTGGAGGACGGGGTGCACGACGCGCTTTTGATCTCCGGCGTCTCCACGCTTGCGGGGTATCGCGGCAGAGGCTTGATGCACAAACTTGTCTCGATGCAGACCGAACACGCAAAGAATGCAGGCTTCTCCTGCTGCTATCTGCATCCGGTGCGCGAATCGCTCTACGCGTCGCTCGGCTTCCGACCCGGCACCGACGCGCTGCGGATCGAGTCGGACGCCGCGCGGACGCACAAACCGTTTACGCTGCGCGACGGGGTCGATCTTCAAGCAATGTGCGCGGTATACGATACCCTGCTTTTGACGCATGACGGCATGCAGATGCGCGACGAAGCTGAGTGGAACGCGGTTTTGAACGACTACGCGACGGACGGCGGAAAAACCGTCGTCGCCTATGCGGAAAACCGTCCCGTCGGATATATCTGCTGCCTTGCGGACGGAACGGTTTCGGAACTGTTTGCGCTGTGTCCGAACGCGTACGCGGCGCTCATTGACACGGCGGCGGCGCGGCTGGGACAGTCTTTGAAGGCAACTGTGCCGACCGACTGCGATCTTATGGGCGAGCGTGTGTACGGCATGCAGTATCTCGTCTTTGACGGTGCGTTTTCACTTCCGCTCAAAAATGGGTTCTGCCGGCTCGCCTATTGACCGTCCCTGACATAATCCGTTCTTTGTCCGCATATAGTACGGCAAAGGTTCGGAGGGTATCGGGATGCAAGTGATTGTAATCAATAAAAAGACGTGGCTTGCCGTGCTGATCTGCGCGGCGCTGCTGATTGTGGGGATCGTTCTGTACTGCACGCTTCGGGAAAAGACGCCCGAAGAGACCGCGCCGACGATGGCGGTTGTGGATTCCTATGAGCTGAACGCGATTCCGGTGACGTCGCGGCAGGTGCCGGTGTACAGCGTCAAGCGGACGGATCACGCGATCGCGCTGACGATCGACGCGGCATGGAGCGCGGATAAAACACAGTTTATCCTCGACACGCTCGACCGCTACGGGATCAAGGCGACGTTCTTCCTGTGCGGCGTGTGGGTTGACGCCTATCCGGAAATGGTCAAGGAGATCGCCGCGCGCGGACACGAGATCGGGAATCATTCGCTGACGCATCCGCATATGAACCGCATCTCCGCAGACGAGATCCGAAAGGAACTGTCGGTCCTCGACGACACGATCGAGTCTTTGACCGGCAAGCGCTGCACGCTGTTTCGCGCGCCGTTCGGCGAGTACAACGACACCGTCGTGTCGACCGTGCGCGACATGGGGTATGAGATCGTGCAGTGGAACCTCGACACCGTCGACTGGAAGGAGGGGCGCAGCGCGGATACGATCCTGAATGCTGTGCTTCCGAAGCTTTCTGACGGCAGCATCATCCTTTCGCACAACAACGGGTTCGAGATCGAAACCTACCTTCCGAAGCTGATCGAAACCGCGCAGAACAACGGCTTCCGCTTTGTCACCATCTCCGAGCTGCTGCCGGACGGTACGCGACAGGTCGACAACAACGGCGTGTGCACCGGATCGTAGCTTTGCACAAAAAAGAGCAGCCCTGCGGAGCTGCTCTTTTCTCATGCTATTTCAAAGCCGTGGATCCAGTCGGACTTTTTATAGTAGATGAAATAGATCACCGAGCTGATAAACCAGGTCAGCGGATAGGCGGCAAAGAGCAGGATGATCTCATGACGGATCGACATGGCGACCGTGATATAAATGATGCGGAACACGCACCACACCGCAAGCATGATGACCATCGGTACGATCGCCTTGCCTGCGCCGCGGCAGATGCCCGCGATGGAGTGCGAAAACGCCAAGAGGAAGAAAAACAGCGATTCCACACGGCACTGCCGTGCGCCGATTGCGATAATCTCCTGCACCGCCTGCGGGTCCTGGTCGGTGATAAAGGTCGAGATGAAGAATCCGCCGAAAAAGAACAGCACGATCCCGACGATCTCCGCCATGGTGATCGACGTGAGGATGCCGAACCGCGCGCCTTCTCTTGCGCGGTCGTACTGTCTCGCGCCGAGGTTCTGACCGATGTAGCTTGTCAAAGCCATCGAGAAGCTCATGATCGGCAGGAACACGAAGCCTTCGATGCGCGAATACGCGCCGCACGCCGCCATGGCGAGCGCGCCGAAGCTGTTGATGTTGGTCTGCACGAGCACGTTCGCCAATCCGATGACGGAGTTCTGCACGCCGGTCGGAAGCCCGTAGCGGACGATCTCCTTGAGGCTCAGCCGGTCCATGCGCAGTTTCTTCCATTCAAGGCGGTAGACGGTTCCTTTGCGGGTGAGTTGAATGAGGCAGAGAATTGCGCTGACGGTCTGAGATAGGACCGTCGCGATCGCCGCCCACTCGACGCCGAGCCCAAGCGCCCCGACAAAGAACAGGTCGAGCAGGACGTTCAAAACGGAGGACACGATGAGGTAGTACAGCGGACGGCGGCTGTCGCCGACCGCGTTCATGACGCCCTTCATCGAGTTGTACATGACCACGGGAACGGAGCCCAGGAAATAGTAGCGCAGGTACGCGACCGAGTTCGGCATGACGTTTTCGGGCACGCCCATCCATTTGAGAATCTGCGGCGTCATGACCACGCCGAACACCGAAAGCACGATCCCGCAGATCAGAGAGAACACGGTGTTGGTATGGACCGCCTTTGAAACGCGGTCGAGATCGCCCGCGCCGAAATAGCGTGAGATCACCACGCCCGCGCCCATCGACGCGCCGACAAAAAAGCTGATCAGAAGGTAAATGAGACTCCCCGAGGAATTGACCGCCGCGAGCGCTTCCTTGCCGAGGAAGTTTCCGACGATCCACGAGTCCGCCGTGTTGTAGAGCTGCTGAAAGAGCTGGCTTAAGAAGATCGGCGTCGCAAAGGAGACGAGCACCTTCCACGGCTTGCCTTCGGTCAGCAGCCGTGCGGATTGCGGATGATGGTGGAAGATGGAAGAGAGTTTCATATTTTTGGATTCAAATCATGGATCGGTGAAATCTGCTTACGCAGATGAAATTCGCCCTGCGGACGGAGGAAATCCGCCAGCCGCGCCGCAGGCGCGCAACCGCAAGCGATTGGTAGCGCAGCGGAGGCGTTGAGAGGGCGCTTGCAACCGAGCAGCCGTAGCAAGCGTGATCGCTTGCGGAAAGGAGGAGCGGCGGAGCAAGGCGCAGCGGCGGATTGTTTCTGCAAGAAAAAAGCCGCCGCGAGCTCAGCGGAGCCCGCGACGACGTGGCGCGGAAAGTGGGATTTGAACCCACGCACCGGTCATCCCAGTCTACTCCCTTAGCAGGGGAGCCCCTTATAGCCACTTGGGTATTTCCGCGTGCTTTTCGAGAAAATGGCGGAGATGGTAGGATTTGAACCCACGGATGCTCTCACATCAACGGTTTTCAAGACCGCCTCCTTAAGCCACTCGGACACATCTCCTCGCGCAATGCGCATTATAACAAATCGGCGTGCGAATGTCAATCTTTATTTGAACCGTATTTTCGGCAGGAAAACCGAATCCGGACAGAATCCGCTTGATTTATGACGGCTTGTTTTGTATAATGAATTGATTTTACAGAGTTGAGGCATCCGATTGAAAACAAGCGATTTTTACTATGATCTTCCGAAGGAACTGATTGCGCAAACGCCGATCAAAGATCGGAGCGCGTCGAGGCTTTTGACGTATCACCGGGATTCGAAAACGATCGAGGACGGCGTGTTTTTGGACATCGCAGACATGCTGCGGCCGACGGACGTCCTGGTGCGAAACAACACGCGCGTGATCCCGGCGCGCCTTCTGGGCGTGCGCGAAGAGACCGGCGGGACGATGGAGTTCCTGCTGCTGCGCCGCGTCGAAGGCGACGAATGGGAATGCCTCTCGAGGCCCGCAAAGCGCGCCAAACCGGGACTTGTGTACCGGATCAACGACGAGCTCTCCGCCGAGGTTTTAGGCGATCTGCCGCTTGACGGCGGCAAGCGCATCCGGCTTTTGTACGACGGCATCTTTGAAGAGATCCTCGATCGCGCGGGACAGATGCCGCTTCCGCCGTATATCACGGAGCGGCTTAAAGACGGCGAGCGCTATCAGACCGTTTACGCAAAAACGCGCGGTTCGGCGGCGGCGCCGACGGCGGGACTGCATTTTACCGACGCGCTGCTTGAAAAGATCGCCGACAAGGGAATTCCGATCGTCGATATCCTGCTGCACGTGGGACTTGGCACGTTCCGACCGGTGTCGGTCGAGAATGTCGAGGAGCATCACATGCACAGCGAGCATTACGAAGTGAGCGAACAGGCGGCGGAAACGATCAACCGGGTTCGGCAAAACGGCGGACGGATCGTGTGCGTGGGCACGACCACGGCAAGGACGCTTGAAAGCGTGACCGACGAAGCGGGGATCGTGCATGCGGGCATGGGCGAAACGGACATCTTCATTACGCCCGGCTACCGGTTCAAGGCGGTCGACGCGCTGATCACGAACTTTCATTTGCCGGAATCGACGCTTCTGATGCTGGTGTCCGCGCTGTGCTCGCGCGAAGAGATGCTGGAGGTTTACCGCCACGCGGTTCGGGCGAAATACCGCTTCTTCTCGTTCGGCGACGCGATGTTTATTGAATAAAGAGGGGACTATGGAACAACCGTTTCGTTTTGAATTGCTGCATATCGACAAGCACACCGGCGCGCGCCGCGGCAGGTTTACTACGCCGCACGGCGTGATCGAAACGCCCGCGTACATGCCTGTCGGCACGCAGGCGACCGTCAAGGCGATGACGCCGCGCGATCTCGACGACGTCAAGGCGCAGATCATCCTGAGCAATACGTATCATCTGTATCTCCGACCCGGTCACGAACTGGTCAAAGAAGCAGGTGGGCTTCACAAGTTCATGCACTGGGATAAGCCGATCCTGACCGACAGCGGCGGCTTTCAGGTATTCAGCCTTGCCGGGATCAATGACATCCGCGAGGACGGGGTCCTGTTCCGCTCGCACATCGACGGCAGCAGGCATTTCTTTACGCCCGAAAAGGTCATGGAGATCGAACAGGCGCTCGGCGCGGATATCGCCATGTGTTTCGACGAATGCGCCGATCCGTCGAAGGATCACGCCTACGCCGTCAGGGCCATGGATCGCACGCACCGCTGGGCACAGCGGTGCCAAAACGCGCATACGCGTCCGGATCAGGCGCTGTTCGGGATCGTGCAGGGAAGCGTGTATAAGGACTTGCGCATCGAAAGCGCCAAAACGCTGGCCGCGATGGATTTCATCGGCTACGGCATCGGGGGGCTCTCGGTCGGCGAGCCGAAACCCGTCATGTACGAGATGCTCGACACGATCCGCCCGTACATGCCGGAGAACAAGCCGCGCTACCTGATGGGCGTCGGCAGCCCCGACTGCCTTTTGGAGGGCGTATTGAGAGGCGTCGACCTCTTTGACTGCGTGCTGCAGACGCGGTCCGCCCGAAACGGGCTTGCGCTGACGCGAAACGGACGCGTCATGCTGCGCAACAAAACCTATGAGCGCGACTTTGCGCCGATCGAGGAAGGCTGCGACTGCTACGCGTGCCGTAACTTCACCCGGGCGTATATCCGGCATCTGATCAAAGCGGAGGAGATCCTTTCCGCGCAGCTGATCTCGATGCACAACCTGCGCTTCTCGCTCAAGCTGATGGAGGACGCGCGGACCGCGATCGAAAACGACTGTTTCGTCGATTTCGCCGCCGAACTTCTGGGGAGGAAGCTGTTCTGATGCCGATCAAACGAACCGTTGAAACCGAAGAACAGATGCTTGCGCTCGGAAAGCGTGTTGCGGACCTGCTCGAAAAGACCGGGTTTATCGCGCTGTACGGAAACCTCGGCGCGGGCAAAACGGTGTTTGCGCGCGGCGTTGCGAGCGCGTTCGGCGTCTCTCACGTGCAGAGTCCGACGTTTACGATCGTATGCGAATACCCGACAAAGCCGCATCTCTGTCACTTTGACGCATACCGGCTGTCCGACGCCGACGAGCTCTATGCGATCGGGTTCGAAGACTACCTAAAGGATGACGCGATGCTTTTGATGGAGTGGGCGAACCTTGTTTCGTCCGCGCTTCCGAAGGATCGTCTGGACGTGACGGTAACGGGGTCCGGCATGGATGTGCGCACGGTGGAACTGACGCCGCGAGGCCCGCGGTATGAGGAGATATTTCATGAAGATTCTTGCGTTTGAAACAACCGACGCGGTCGCGTCCGTCGCGCTGTATCTGGACGGCGCGATCGACTGCACCGTGATCGAAACGGATCGCAGACACGCCGAATCCGTTCTGCCTGCGGCGGAGGCGCTGCTGTCCGGACACGGACTTACCACCGCCGATATGGATCTGTTTGCGGCGGACGCGGGGCCCGGCTCGTTCACCGGCGTGCGGATCGGCGTATGCATGGCAAACGCGCTCGGCGCGGCGCATGGGAAACCGGTCGTCGCGGTCAATGCGCTTGAAACGCTCGCGTACCCGTACCGGGAGGAAACGGTCTGCGCGCTGATCGACGCGCGTAACGGAAACGCTTATGGCGCGGTCTACGAGAACGGCGCGGTCCGAATTGCCCCGTGCGCGTGCGTGATCGACGATTTTACGGCGAATTTGGACACGGACTGCCGGATGGTCGGCACGGCGACAAACGACCCGAAATTGCCCTCTGCGGCGGACGTTGCAAGGATCGCCGCAAACCGGACGGGGGAGAAGGAGATCGCTCCGCTGTATCTGAAGCTTTCGCAGGCGGAACGGATGTGGAACAAATGACGACCGTCCGACCGATGACAAAAGCCGATATCGACGCGGTCTATACCGTTGAAGCGCAGTCGTTCCGTTCGCCGTGGTCCAAGCACTCGCTGCTCGGCGAGCTCAAAAACAAGGTCGCGCATTACGCGGTCATGGAGCTTGACGGCGACGTGATCGGCTACTGCGGCATGTGGGTGCTGTTCGACGAAGCGCATATCACCAATATCGCGATCCTGCCCGCGCATCGCGGAAACGGATACGGCAAACAGCTTCTGCACGCGTCCATGCGTGTGGCGGCGTCGTTCGGCGCGGAAATGATGACGCTCGAGGTGCGCGAAACAAACACGGTCGCGCAGCGCATGTACGGCGAGATGGACTTTTCGGAGCAGGGATTCCGCAAGCGCTACTATACCGACACCGGCGAGGGCGCGAAGCTGATGTGGAACCGGAACATTGTGAAAACGGTCGAAAATAATACTTGCCTTGCGGAAACTTATCTGTTAGAATCGGAAGCGTTCAAAAAAGGAGAGAGGGAAGCATGAGTTTATACGAAACATGGCAGCAGGTTGCGCAGTCGCCTGAGACGCAGGAAGCGTACAACGCGTTCTGGAGCACCTATTTTGAAGCGGAGAAGCAGAACTACAAGAAGATTTTAGCGAATCACGAGACGGTCTTTTCGGGCAAGCTTAAAGAGGTCGCAAAGCAGTTCGATATGGATCCGGTGACGTTTACCGGATTTCTGGACGGCGCAAACTCGAGCCTAAAAGACGGCGAGCTCGATCTGAACGCGCTGACCGAGGAGAGCGAGATCGCGCTGAAGTTCGATTTCGACCGGCTGTATATCAATATGCACAACGCGAAGGCGGACTGGCTTTTTAACCTGCCGGAATGGGAAACCGTGCGCACGGCGGAGCAGCGTAAAGAACTGACCAGGCAGTACCGCGCGGAAAAGATTTTCGTCGCGCCGCCTTCGGTCGGCAGGAACGATCCGTGCCCGTGCGGAAGCGGCAAAAAGTATAAAAAGTGCTGCGGCAGATGATTTGCCGAAAAAATGGATTGACAGAACCGGATTCGTCTGTTAAAATACGAATTCGGAACTGCGATGCGTCTGTAGCTCAGCAGGATAGAGCAACGGCCTTCTAAGCCGTAGGTCCCGGGTTCGAATCCCTGCAGGCGCGCCAACGGCGCATCCCCGAGGGAAGCCCCGGGGATGCGCATCCTCACAAACGGCACGTGGTGGATATAGTTCAGTTGGTTAGAATGCCAGATTGTGGCTCTGGAGGTCGTGGGTTCGAGTCCCACTATCCACCCCATTGTCCGGGGCCGGTCAATGCCGGCTCCGGCGCATCGCTGGGGTGTAGCCAAGCGGTAAGGCAACGGACTTTGACTCCGTCATTCGTGCGTTCAAATCGCGCCACCCCAGCCATATGACCCGTTAGCTCAGTCGGTAGAGCACTTGACTTTTAATCAAGGTGTCCGGGGTTCGAATCCCCGACGGGTCACCACATTCCGGGCGGACGTGGCGGAATTGGCAGACGCGCCGGATTTAGGTTCCGGTGCCATAGGCGTATGAGTTCAAGTCTCTTCGTCCGCACCATATGCAGGTATAGTGTAGCGGTAACACATTAGCCTTCCAAGCTGAGATCACGGGTTCGAGTCCCGTTACCTGCTCCACGTCGCCGCAAGCTTCACTGAGCTTGCGGCGACTTTTTTATTTCATAAACAAGTCACCGCTGCGCCTTGTTCCGCTGCGGCTCCTCTCCGCAAAAGGTCACGCTCGGATTTTCTGTTCGGTTGTAAACGCCCTCACAACGAAAATCTCTCGCTACCAACCTTTTGCGGGTTTCCGCGCCTGCGGCGCGTCTGTATGAGGCTTCCCCTTGAGGGGAAGCTCCGCGAAGCGGTGATGAGGTGTTGCAAACGCGCTCACAACGGCTCGCTCTCGCTACCAACCTTTTGCGGGTTTCCGCGTCTAATGCGCGTTCAATAAAAGAAAAGATCCGGTTTCAAGCCGGATCCTGTGTTTTATTCGTTCACGGTGATTGTGCCTTCGGCGACAGTCACATGTACGTCGCCGTTTTTCGTTTGCAGGATGACGGGCTCGAACAGATCGAGCGTTTGCATCGTCTTCTCCTCGGCGGGGTTCTTCGCGGAATCGCAGATCACGACGTATTGCGGCAGCGCAACGGCGAGCAGTTCAAACAGATTCGCGTCGTACACGCCGTGGTGCGGCAGCTTCAGAATATCGCAGGTCAGGTTTTTTCCGGAAAAGACCAGCGCCTTCAATTCATCTTTTTCGGCGTCGCCCATGAAAAGCAGCGTTTTTCCGCCGTACAGGATCTTTGTGATCAGCGACTGCTCGTTGTCGCTCTTGCCGTCGAACGCGACGGGAGAGACCCACACGGACAGATCCATCGCGCCGAACGACATCGTTTCGTCCTCGGTCTGCCTTGTGACCGGGACGTTCGCAGCGTCGATCTCTTCCAGAAGCTCGGTGCGCTGCTTGGATTCCTTTTCATAGGCCGGCATGATGATGCGCGCGATCGGAAGCGAGCGGATCAGCGCGTCCGCGCCGCCGATGTGATCCTTGTCAAAATGCGTGAGAATCAGAAGGTCCAGCTTTTCGACGCCGAGCGCGCGAAGGGCTTCGACCAGCTCGTCGCCGTCGCCGTTTTCTCCGGTGTCGATCATAACGGCAGCGTCGCTCGTGCGGATCAGAAGCGCGTCCGCCTTGCCGACCGAAAAGGCGTACAGTTCCAGTTTATCCGCCGTATCCGAATCCGCCGGATGGCATGCGCAGCCCGCAAGCAGAAGCAGGGCAATCAGGATGAGAATCAATCGTTTCATAGGATCAGTATACCCGAACCGCGCCCTCTTGACAAGTCCCGAATCTGTGGTATACTGTAGATACGAACAAATGTTCGAATATCGTCGAAAGCGGATGAAAGAGCATGAAAGTATATGTGGGCGTAGAGACATACACGGACGAAGACGGACATGTGCGGCCGCAGACGGTGCATTGGACGGACGGACGGCGGTTTGAGATTCAGAAGGTTTTGGACGAGCGGCGCGCCGCGTGCATCCAGGCAGGCGGCAGAGGCCTGCGTTATACGTGTCTGATCAACGGTCGGACGGCGTTTCTGTTCTTCGAGGGACCGCGCTGGTTTGTGAACGCGGCTAAAAAAGCATAAAAACAGTAGAAAGCGGCGCGAAACTGTGTTACAATGATCCAAGATACGAAACCGGAGGATCATATGGAACAGGAATACAGCATTGAAAACGCAAAGAAGTATATCAAGCAGCGCTTTGTGGAGCAGGGTGATTTTCTGATCTTAAAGGAAGAGGTCTTTGATCAGATGCTGGACCGCGCCGTTGCGCTGGACGAAGCGTTCATGGAGCAGAGCGGCGTGAACGACGGCGAAGTGTATGACGACGACAAGGCGTTCGAGTATCTGTTCGAAAAGATGCAGAAATCGTTCGAGGACCAGAAGATGTACTGCATGCGCTTTGTGGAGGACTACCTCGATTACAGCGAGCAGTATCTCGAGAGCATCGGCGCGATCGAGTGGGACTGAGCGAAAGGCAGCGCCTTTCGCAGTGAATCAACGATGAAGGTCCTGTTCATCGGCAACAGCCATACGTATTTCAACGACATGCCGAAGCTGTTTTCGGACATGTGCGGATCGCTTTCGGGCGAGCGGGCTGAGGTTACGATGCTTGCGTACTCGAACCGCAAGCTCGCCTGGCACGAGAAGGAGTACTTTTCGATCCGGTTCGCGCTGCTGTACGGCGGGTATGATTATTGCGTCATCCAGCAGTTCGGACACCCGATGCCGCCGCGCGAAGAGACCGGGCCGGTTTTCGACCGGCTTGCCGGGCTGTGCAGACGCGTCGGGACGGAACCGGTTCTTTTCATGACCTGGGCACGAAAAAACGAGCCCGAAAAGGCGAGGGAGATCAGCGCGCTCTATCGCGCGCTTGCCGAAAAGCACCGCGCGCCGATTGCGCCGATTGCGGAGCTGTATGAAGACATTCAAACCACGCATCCCGAGATCGAACTCTATCACAACGACGGCTCGCACGCATCGCCGTACGGGACGTATCTGATTGCCGCGACGTTTGCCGCGCTGTTTACAAGACCGCAGAGCTTAAACCGGCTTTCCGATCTGTCGAACGACTTCCGGGTGCGGTTTAATGAAAACGAGCCGCCGAGCGCGTGTGAAGACGCGGCGTCGGTGCCGGTGCGGCTCGATCCGGACAAGGCGAAAGCGATCCGGAGCGCGGTCGAACGGGCGATCCTTGAAACGGGCAGGGGAAGAAACGACATATGAAGCAGCCGGAATCCAAACTCCACGCGTGGTTTTCCGTTGACATGGAGCACGTCGGCGCGCTGGACGGCGTCCGCGCGCTGGGCGTTCTGACCGTTCTGTGGTTCCATTTCTGGCAGCAGAGCTGGCTGATGCCGGTGTATCAGACGCCGTTTTTACAGTGGCTCGGGATCGAACGCGTCTATCCGGATATGTTCCGCCGCTGCGGGTATCTGTGCGTCGATCTGATGCTGCTGCTCTCGGCGTTTGTGCTGTACCTGCCCTACGCCAGGAACGCGTTTCTGAACACGCCGATCGAAGACAAAAAGACGTTTTTCAAAAAGCGGTTTGCGCGCATCGTGCCGAGCTACCTGCTTTTGATCGTCGTGACGTTCTCCGTTTCGCTGTTCGAAGGGTTCTACCGGGGCAGAACGGGCTTTGCCTTCAAGGATCTGTTCACGCATCTGACCTTTACGGAGATGCTGTTTCCCGATACCTATCTGTTTTCGGGAACGTCGGGCGTGGTATGGACGGTGTGCATTGAGGTCGGACTGTATCTGATCTTTCCGTGGCTTGCGAAAGCGTTCCGGAAGCGGCCGCTGCTCGTGTATGCGGGCATGATGGCGGTCGGCGCCGCGTTCACCTACGGCGTCGCGCTGCGCGTTTCGGAGCCGCGGTTCATGGTCAACCGGTTTCTGACATTTCTGCCCGTGTTCGCAAACGGCATGATGGCGGCGCATCTGTATACCCGGTACGCGGTGAACGTCAGGAATAAGGCGCTTCCGTCGATCGCCGGCACGCTGGTGTTCGTCGGCGCGGCGGTCCTGCTTGTCAAGCTGTTCTCGCTTTGCGCGGCGGAGGGCTCGGCGCAGCAGACCTGGCAGCTGAACTGGCGCATCGTGCTCTCGTTCGCGTTTGCGGCGTTCGTGCTGGGCGGCGCGATCTCGCCGAAGCCGGTGCGGAAGCTCCTGGACAACCGCGTGCTGTCCGCGATCGCGGCAATCTCCTATAACCTGTATCTGTGGCATCAGTGGCTGATGGTGCGGCTAAGGATGTCGTTTGGCGCGAACAGCGGGGCGGATATTGCGGCGATGGGCGCGAATACGCAGTGGACGCTGACGCTGATCGCGCTCGGAACGGCGCTGACCGTTGCCGCTGTGGCGACGTACGGATTCGAACGGCCGGTCTCCGGTCTGATATTACATTCTGGAAAGGAAACACAAGATGCACGTAACAAGTAAAACAAGCAACGTCTGCTCGACGAAGATCGACTTTGATCTGATCGACGGAAAGGTCTATAACGTCACGTTCACCGACGGCTGCAACGGGAATCTCAAGGCGATCGGCAAGCTGGTCGAGGGAATGGACCGCGAAAAACTGATCGCAATGCTCAAGGGCAATACCTGCGGCAGCAACTTTACGTCGTGCGCGGACCAGCTTGCGCGCGCGGTCGAACAGGCGACGGAGGCGTAACATGCTGCGCTTCGGCTTCGACATCGGCGGAACGAACATCGCCGCCGGCGTTCTCGATGAACAGAACCGCCTGATCGCGAAGGATTCTCTGAAGTTTCCGCGCGGACAGGGCACGCCCGAAGTGATCGAAACCTGCGCGCGCCTGTACCGGTCGATCCTCGACGTGTCCGGCATCGGGGACGAAAGGATCGCGGGCGTCGGCGTCGCCGTGCCGGGAAGCGTGGACACCCGGACCGGGACCGTGATCGACGCGCACAACCTCGGCTTTCATCATACGCCGCTGGAGGCGCTTTTAAAGGACAGACTGCAAAAGCCCGTCAGGCTGATCAACGACGCGGACGCCGCGGCGCTTGCCGAGCTTCGAATCGGCGCGCTGAACGGGACGAGGACCGCCGTTCTGATCACGATCGGAACCGGGATCGGCGGCGGACTGATCCTGAACGGAGAACTGTTTGTCGGCGGGCGCGGGAACGGAACGGAGCCGGGGCATATGATCCTTCGAAACGGCGGTCTCCTCTGCACCTGCGGGGTCAACGGATGCGCCGAGGTCTACTGCTCCGCAACGCGGCTCGAACGCGACGGCGCGCCGCTCGGAATCCTCGGAACGCGCGCTCTGATCGACGCGGCAAGGAACGGGGATCCCGCCGCGAAGCGCGTGTTTGACGCGTTTATCGACGATCTCGGAAGCTATCTGGCGTCGATCGTCAACCTGCTCGATCCGGAACGGATCGCGATCGGCGGCGGCGTGTGCGGCGCGGGAGACTTTTTGCTCGATCCGCTTCGCGAGAACGTCGGGCGCAAATGCTTCTTTGAAACCTGTCCCGAGATCGTTACGGCGACCGCCGGCAACGACGCCGGAATCATCGGCGCGGCGTTATCCGCCTGTTAAGAAACGGGTTTTCAGCAAGTGAACAGAAAGCGACCGCGGCGTTGATCCGCGGTCGCTTTTCAGATGATTCAAACGGTATAGCCGCCGTCGCAGAGAAGGACCTGTCCGGTCGTGTATCGCGCGTTTACAAGGTACAGCACAGCGTCTGCGACGTCCTCGGGCGTGCCGATCCGGTTCAGCGGGACTTCGGCGCAAAACGCGTTCAGATCGGACGCGGACAGATGCGCGTTCATCGCGGTCGGGATGAACCCTGGCGCAACGCAGTTGACGCGCACGCCTGACGGCGCGAGCTCCAAGCGCTTTACTAAAGCCGACGATCGCCGCTTTCGACGCGGAGTAGAGCACTTCGCACGACCCGCCCGAGACGCCCCAGATCGAGGAGAGATTGACAACGGCGGCGTTTTCATGCTGTCTGAGATCGTCTAAAAGTGTCTTTGTCACGCGCATCGTACCGCGCACGTTCACGTCGAATACGCGAGCGTAGTCCTCGTCCGTTGTATCCGAAAACAGCATCTGCGGGAGCGCAACGCCCGCGCAGTTGACCAGAACGGAGACCGTGCCGAGGTGTTGATGGATCGATTCGACCATCTTCGAAACGGAATCATCGCTCCGAAGATCGCAGGCAACGCAGAGATACGGCGTATCGTCGCAAAAAGCGGACGCGACGGACAATGCGGCGTCGCGGTTATGATGATACTGCAGCACGACGGCATAGCCGTGTTCGGCAAGGCGTCTTGCGACGGCGGCGCCGATCCCGCCGGACGCGCCGGTAACCAAAGCAATCGGTTTCATACGTCCCCCGTAAAGCGCAAAGATTTCATCATGGCGTCGAACGGCTCCGTATACGGATCGCCCTCGCGGTTCAGAAGCGTAAAGAAGTAGATGCGATCGGCGCTGACCGCGTACACGATCAGGTCATGCTGTCCCTGGTCGAGCTCGACGCGGCACGCGATCCGTTTCGCCCTGTTGCCGTCGACGCGGCAGTCCTTGACGTCTGTCAGCGTGAGCGATTCATAGCCGCACTGCTCCTTGAGCGCGGCTTCGTACTCGTCGGCGGAAAACGCGTCGAAGTACCAGTTCAGTTCGGTCGCGTTGAATGTGATCGAGCTTTCGCGCATCGGATTCCCGTGCGGCGCGAAGCACACGATCGGAGCGTTTGTAACGCGTGAAAACCCGTCCGGAAGCGTCGCCGAGAAGCAGGCGTCGGAATACGTGTTTTCGCCCGGGGACGCGCAGCCCGAGAGCAGAAGAAGGATCAGCAGCAGAACGGCGGCGCGTTTCATACCGGTTCCTCGCTGACGCCGAGGATCTCGCCGACATACATCGTGTGCGGATCGCCGTTCGGATAATAGCGGTTTTGAAGCGCGTCGTCCTCGATCTCATGCTCGTTGAGCTCGGTGCGGCAGAGGATTCTGCATTCGATATGATACCGGCAGCCGGAAAAACCGTCCTGCGCGCCGAACCGGTTCGGGTAGAACGCGGCGGAAAGCGCCTGCATCTTATCGAGATCGCGTCCGGAGCGCGTGCCGCACAGCGCGAGCGCGTCTTTGAGCGTGCCGAACGCAGGTACGCTGACCGTGAACGTATCTGCGCGATCGAGCAGCGCATGCGTATAGCGGCTTTTGCGCACATATACCGTAAACGTCGGTTTACCCCAGAGCACGCCGAACTGCCCCCAGCCGATCGTCATGGGGTTTTTGCCCACCATAAGAAATGCGCCGTGCGGAAGCTGACGCGCGGTTTCCTTCATCCAATCCATAAACACACCTCCGTTTGCTCATATTATAAACGAAAGCGAGGGAAAAAGAAAGTAAAAAAAGAAGCGTTCCCGCTTCTTTTTATCCGTATTTACTCGTCGTCGTGCATAAAGGACGTTTTACGCACATTTCGCTGGAACAGCATGACGATGCCCCAGATCCCGCCAAGACCCACCAGAACGTAGAGGATGGAGGAAATGACGGAGGATGCGCCGAAGATCCAGTCGACCAGATTGAATCGAAACAGTCCGACCAGCAGCCAGTTCAGCGCGCCGACGATCATCAGGATCAATGCGATAATATTCATAAGAGTCACTCCTTTCGCGCTTAGTATGGACGCAAAACGGAATCTTCATGCTCTTTTTTTTCGCGAAAGATCTCGATTTCAAATCGATCGAAGTCGACCGGCTCCATAAAGTCGCCCGGACGGAACGCGGTATGCGAAAACCGGTCCAGTTCGGCGATGTGTTTTTGCAAAACGACCGGCCGCGCAAGATCGAGCGCCTGACAAAGCGCGTGCAGGACCGGCATCCAGCCTTCCAGATCAGAAGGTCGTGCAAGAGCGAACTCCTGCACGACTTCCGATTTCATTTTTTGATGTTGAATTGTTTTTGCCCAGATACGCATTATTTTGCCGTCTGTGCAAACCAGCCGTAGAACTCGATGCAGCCGGTATCCTGATACGTTCCGACGAAGTTCCCGTAGACGTTGTACTTCTTGCCGATGTTTTCGGACGGCGTCCACTTGGTGCTGAGGTTGTGCACATAGATGGTCTCGTCGGTCTTGTTGACGGTCATCTTCACAATGGTCTCGTCGCCGTCGTTGATGATCTCGGAAACGGTCGCGGTGACGCGGAAGCCGTTCGCGTTCGAAGCGTACTGCGTCGGGTTTGCGAGCATTTCCTGAATCGTGACGTGCTTCGGAATCTCATAGTACTGCAGCGCCTTGATAAACGCGGTCTTGTCCGCGTACGATCTCGAAACGATGAACGTTTCGGTGCTCTCCTCGGCGCCTTCCTTGGTCGCGTTCAGTGTGATGGTGGAAACCCCGTAGAAGCTCGGGTCCATCGTAATGCCGAAGGAGAAGTTGCCTTCCGCGTCGACGGTGACGGTGCCGCACAGCACGTTTGCGGTGTTGTCGCTCGTTGCGGTCAGCGTCGCGCCGGGCAGCGTCGTGCCGGTCACGGTCAGCTTGCCGGACTTGTCGGCGCGCAGCGAAGCGAGATCGTCCTTGACTTCAAGCGTCATGGGATCGGGAATGAACACGTACGGATTGACCTCGATCTCGGTCGACGTCGTGACGCGGTTGTTCTTGGTCGCGACCAGCGTGATCGTTTCGGGCGATTCGGTGTTCATGGTGTAGTCATAGCTGAAGACGCCGCCCACATAGACCGGGGTATCGACGCCGTTGACGGCCAGCTTGACGTCCTGATCCTCATTGACGAGACCTTCGAACCGGACGACGTTGTTTTCGTCCGCCATGTAGGTGCCGTCTTCTCTCGCCTGCGGCGCGGTGAGCGAAATGCTCAGAGCGGGGAAGGTGTAGGTAATCGACGGGCATTCGACCTGATAGCTCGTGCCGTCCGCTCTCGTGACGGAGATCTCCGGCGTCGCGGTGTACTCGGCAGCTTCAAGCGGCGTGTTCGGGAAGAAGATGCCTTCCTCAAACGCGACGGCGTAGGTCGTGTCGTATTCGTTCTGGTTCGTAATGACCTTGTTGTCCTGATGCGGGCAAACGAACGTCACGGTCGCATTGGACGGAACGAGTACGGAGATCACGTTCTCCTTCGTGCCGTTGTCATTGACGCGATCGGTGATCGTGGCATGGGTCATATCCGCTTCGGGCGCAGTCGTCTGTTCGGGTTCGACAGGCGCTGCCGATTCGGTCGGATCGTCGGTGGATGCTTTGTCCGCGCCGGCGCAGTTCAGACCGGGGATCGGCGAGGAACCGCTTTCGCCGCGGTTCGACAGCAGCAGATACCCGAGCATGCCGAGGATCGCAACGATCACGACGATGATCGCGATCAGAAGGACCGTGAACAGCGGACTGCTCTTTTTCTTGGCGGTTCTGCGCTTGGGCGGGGTCGGCTCATACTCGAACGAATCGTCGTCCTCGAGCGTCTCCTCATCGTTATAAACGGGTTCGTCTTCGTCGTCCTCGTCTTCGGGTTCGTCGGCTTCGTCCTCGTCGTCGGACTCGACGCGCATCGAAGCGGGCTTCTGCGTCCATGCGGGCGCGTCGTCCTCTTCGACCGGTTCTTCCGGCTCGGGCTCGTCGGGCAAAACGATCGAGGGACGGATCCTGGACGCGTGACGCGCGTCTTCCGCGACCTCTTTGATTTCTTCCGCTGCCGGTTCTTCCGGCTCGACGGGCTTTACGACCTGTTCGGGCACGACCCAGGAGGGACGCGAAAACCGCTTGGTCGGCTGCATATCCTCTTCGGGAACGACCGGCGCCTCTTCAACCGGGCTGCCCTTCAAGTTTGCGGCGCAGACCTTGCAGTAGGTTGCATGATCGGGATTATATGCTCCGCATTCCTTACAAATCATATAGATACCTCCTACTATGATCTTCGGTTCTGCTTACGATTATATCATAAAATTTCACATAGAAGTGACGAATATGTAAACAATTTTCTTTTTGTGTGCTTTTTTCGGTCCGCTGTGGTATAAATGGTTTCGGAAATAAGGAAATCAGAATAGTATGGTATCAAAAGCACAAACGGACGGAACGGATATGATCTATTTTGACAACAGCGCAACGACACAGGTCTTAACGGAAGCGGCTGACGCGGCGTACGCCGCCATGACGCAGCAGTACTTCAATCCCGCCGCGGCATACGGCGCGGCGTTTGCGGTCGAAAAACAGGTAACCGAAGCGCGCGCCGCGATTGCGTCGCTGTTCGGCTGCCGGGCGGACGAGGTCGTGTATACCTCGGGCGGGACCGAATCGAACAATGCGGCGATCTTCGGATCGCTTTCCGTCATGCGTCAAATCAGGCGGATCGTGACGACCGAAGTCGAGCATCCGTCCGTCTATGAAACGGTCAGAGAAGCCGCGCGCCGGTTCGGCGCGCAGGTCGTGTACGCGCCGCTGAACGCGGACGGAACGGTGAACGTCGACCGCCTTAGTGACGTTCTGAACGCCGAAACGGACCTTGTCAGCATCATGCACGTGAACAATGAGCTCGGCGGCGTGAACGATCTGGACGCGATCGCAAGGAAGGTGCGCGCGCTCTCTCCGAACGCGGTGTTTCACTCGGACGGCGTGCAGGCGTTTTTGAAAACGCAGCCGAACGCACTTTTGGTCGATCTGTATTCCGTTTCGGCGCACAAACTGCACGCGCCCAAAGGCGTCGGCGTTCTGTACGTGAAAAACGGCGTTCGGTTTTCGGGCGGTCAGATCGGCGGCGGACAGGAGCGCGGATTGAGAAGCGGAACCTTGAACGTGCCGGGGATTCTGGGCTTTGACGCGGCGGTGCGCGCGTACGCGAACAACCTTCACGCGTGGCACGAGCGCATGTTCCGGGTGAAAACGCGCCTGTACGAGAACCTTACGGCGCTTCCGGACGTTCTTTTGAACGGTCCTTCGATCCGCGACGGCGCGCCGCACATTCTGAACCTGTCATTCTTGGGCGTGCGCGGCGAAGTGCTGCTGCACGCGCTCGAGCGCTGCGGCGTGATCGTGTCCACCGGCTCGGCGTGCGCGGCAAAGAAGCAGGGGAAGAACCGTATTTTGAATGCGGTCGGCATTTCGGGCGCGCGGCAGGAAAGCGCGATCCGGTTCAGCTTCAGTCCGTTCAACACGGTCGAGGAAGCCGACGCCGCGGCAAACGTCATTGAGGAACAGATCCGGACCCTGCGCAGATACAGAAGGAGATAACATGGAAACGGTATTGCTGATCCGCTATGCGGAGATTCACTTAAAAGGACTGAACCGGCCGTTCTTTGAGCGGCTTTTGGTCGATCGCATCAAGCGCGCGCTCGAACCGGTCAAAGCCGACGTGGAGCGCGAACAGGGACGCGTATTCGTGTACGGCGTTCCGAATGACGCGATCGACGGCTGCACCGAACGCCTTTGCCGCGTGTTCGGGATCCACTCGATCAGTCCCGCGCGCTGCGTCGAAAAGGACTGGGAACAGATCAAAGCGGCGGCGATCGAGGAAACGCGCGCGTTTGCCGAAACCGCGGACACGCCGACATTCAAGTGCTTTGCGCGCCGCGCGGACAAGCGGTTTCCCTTGACCTCCGAACAGATCTGCCGTGAGCTCGGACATGAACTTTTGGAAGCGTACCCGAATCTTTCGGTCGACGTGCATCATCCGAAGCTTCCGGTGACGGTCGAGATCCGCCAGTCCAACGCGTTCGTCTACACGACGGAGATCATGGGCGCGGGCGGCATGCCGGTCGGCTCGAACGGCAAAGCGATGCTTCTGATCTCGGGCGGGATCGACAGCCCCGTTGCGGGATACATGATTGCCAAACGCGGCGTGCAGATCGACGCGGTGCATTTCTACAGCTACCCGTACACGAGCGAACGCGCGCGGGACAAGGTTGTGGAGCTTGCGAAGCTCGTTTCGCGCTATGCGGGGACGATTCACCTGTATCTGGTGCCGTTTACCGACATTCAGATGACGATCTACGACAAGTGCCCGTCGACGGAAACGACGGTGCTGATGCGCAGGCTGATGATGAAGATCGCGGAGCGCATCGCAAAGGAGACCGGCTCGCAGGCGCTGATCACCGGCGAATCGATCGGGCAGGTCGCAAGCCAGACGATCGAATCGCTCTGCGTCACCGACGACGCGGTCACCATGCCGGTGTTCCGGCCTTTGATCGGGTTCGACAAGGAAGAGATCATTGAAAAAGCGCAGAAGATCGGCACGTTTGAAACGTCGATCCTGCCGTACGAGGATTGCTGTACGGTGTTCGTGCCGAAGCACCCGGTGACAAAGCCGAAGGTGGACAAGCTTCGCGAGAGCGAAGCGCTTGTGGACTTTGAACCGCTGATCGAAGCTGCGATCGCCGCAACCGAGCGCATGGTTCTTTCATGAATCAGACGCCGGATTTCGAGTAGACTGACAGAGAAAGGAGTTTCCGACATGAAACATGTATTTCGATTCATCGGGATCGTCGTTGTGATCCTGATTCTCGCAGCCCTCATTCTGTATTATCTCAACGAGCACGGGTTTTTGAGGGGAACGCTGTCCGAGTGGATCACGAACATGAAGAACCATATCACCGGCGCGTACAAGGACACCAAGGACGTCATCGACGAGTTCCGCGGCACGCCGAACGCGACGGCACAGCCGGAGGCGACCGCCGCGCCGTAACGCGGGGCGAAATGGGACTTGACAAAAAAAGGACCGGATGGTATGATACGTTCGGTTCGGATACCTGGGTGTAGCGCAGTTTGGTAGCGTGCTTGAATGGGGTTCAAGAGGCCGGAAGTTCAAATCTTCTCACCCAGACCAAAAAAACGCACTTGCGGTCGGCAGGTGCGTTTTTCACGTTCCCGAACGGACGCGTTCGGCGATGCTTGCGGCTTTATGAGGCTTCCCTTCAAGGGGGAAGCTTTTTGATTGTGAAAACAATTCGAGACGCACGTCACATTTGTTCCGTTACACTGTAAGGTGAGAAACGGAGGGAACGAACATGGCGAAGCGAAAGACCTTTTATGTCGCGGCGGCGATCTTTACGCAGCCGCACTCCGCCTATGCCGTCGCCGTCTACGCCTATCTTTCCTTCTGCGCCGACAAACAGGGCGTGTGCTTTCCTTCGATCGAAACGATCTCGAAGCATACCGGAATGTCACGAAACACAGTCAAGAAATCGATTGAGGAACTAAAAACTGCAGGACTGATTCGCACCGAAACGACGCGAAAGCTGTCAAGAAACGGTCGTATGCGGCAAAGTGTAAATCGCTACTTTCTTGCCGTTCCGTTGTCACGAGGTGACAATACAGCCTGTCAGGAGATGACAACCGCGTTGTCATGTGGTGACCCCGCCCCGGGTCATGTCGTGACCCCACCCCGGTCACCTGATGGCCGGGAAATAAATAATAATCGTAAAGATATAATGGGCGACGTTCCGTCAGTCGGTATAACGGGTCGCGAAGCGACGGACCGGGACGGACTCGACGCGATTCTGAAACC
>CAJOKM010000005.1 GCA_905235205.1 uncultured Clostridia bacterium
CGCTGCTCTGGATTACAAAAGCCCGATCCAGTACCGTACCGAATCAGGCTTTTGACAATTATTCTTTTTCTCTGTCTACTTTTGCTTGACAAGTGCACGAAGAGGCGCTCTCTAAAAGGTGGTTTTCAAGCGTATCCAAAAGCCTTCCCCTTGAGGGGAAGGTGGCGCAGCGTGAGCGAAGCCGGATGAGGTGAATATCTAAAAGCATCAGCTCTTACGGATCGGACGAACGCATTGCGCTCGCTTCCCTGAACACCTCATCAGTCAACTTCGTTGCCAGCTTCCCCTCAAGGGGAAGCCGCTTTCTGGAAGAGCGCACTTATACACCGCCATGCGGAAGTGATGCGTGCGCTTCAGGCAAACAAAAAACTTCCGAAAAGAAACTATTTCTCGGAAGGTTCAAATTCGTTTCATTCCGACAAGCCGGAATTTGCCACTATAGATTAACCACATATTCGGCGAGCGCAAGTGCTATGTCAAAATGTCCCGGATCATGCTGCGTGTGTTCGATTTGCCCTTTCTTTTTTCTGTCAGTCCATTCTGGTGCATCCAGCAGATCTCCGCTTGTAAAGAACATGTACACTTCCAGCCCGCGGAAATCACAGACTGCCTGAACAGCAGAACCTTCCATTTCAACCGAAATGCAGCCGTCCGCCTTGTGCTTTTCAAAGTTATTGACAGTTTCCCGATAGAAAGCGTCTGTAGTCCAGGTTTTGCCCAAAACATACGGGATTCGGTTTTCTTCCATGAAAGCTTTTACGATATCATGGTTTTTGATCCGGATATAGTCAGAGGCAGGCGCATAATGATAGGAGGTTCCTTCATCTCTGTAGGCTTCTGTCGGAATCATGATCTTGCCTCTGGCAATTTCCTTGTCAAGGCATCCTGCTCCGCCATAATGGACGATCTTTTTCGTATCCAGGACAGTTGACAATTCTTCAATCGGGCCGATACAAGCAGGCGCTCCTACCCAGGTTCTGAAAAACCCGATTCTCTTCCCGTGGTGCCTGAGCAGATATACCGAAGTTGCTCCGCACGCCATCGCGTATTCTCCGACTTTCTCGCAGTCATAGTGAGCGATCACATACTTTTCAACTTCCTCTGAAAATGTGTAAATGACCGCATCAACCTGAACGGCGTTCTCGTTTTTCTTTATATTGATCTTGGCAGGGGATTTATCGTCAAAAGAATCTGTAATCATCGGCTTCTTCTTTCTCCGTTATCTGCAGCATTTCAGGAAATTGTCATTTGCCATATACTGCTATACTATCTCGCCAAATTGCGATTTGTCGTATTGATTCTATCATGATTTCCAATAAAATACAACAAAAAAAGTACAGACGACCGAAATCGACTGTACTTTTGAAAATCCACCTTGACAGAACGCCTGTGAACGCTCTTTCTTCATGCCTGATTTTGTTATCATTCCTCGCTGCCAATGATCTGGCGCCGTTATCGACAGTCGATTATTCCTCTTCGTCTGCCTTGAAGTTGGCGAACAGATCCGCCAGCGACGTCGTGGTCTGCTGCACGGGCGGGAGTTCATACTCGCCGTCCTCGGAACTGCGGCGACGGCGATCCGGGCGGGACTCACGGCGCTCACCGTTGTCCTGCGCGCGGCGCGCGCTGCGCTCCTCGCGGTCCTTGTTCTGCTGCTCACGCTGCGCTTCGCGCTGCGCCTTGCGCTCCGCGTTCACACGCTCGCGCTCCGCTCTCTCCGCCGCGACCTGCTCTGCGATCTCGGGGTTCTCCTCGATCAGAGCGTCCTTGCGGCTGAGGCTAATGCGCTTTGCTTCAACGTTGACGTCGAGCACCTTGCAGCGAACGATGTCGCCGACCTTGATCTCGTCCTCGACCTTCTCGATGCGGTGGATGCCGACCTGCGAGATGTGGATGAGACCGTCGATCGTCGGCTCAAGCGCGACGAACGCGCCGAACGGAACGATACGGACGACCTTGCCCTCCACGATGGTGCCGATCGGGTACTTCTCCGCCGCCATGGTCCAGGGCTTCGGCTGGAGCTGCTTGTAGCCCAGCGAAATGCGCTCCTTTTCACGGTCGACGCCGAGGATCAGCACTTCGATCTCCTGACCGATGGACAGCGCGTCGCTCGGATGCTTGACTCTGCCCCATGCGCAGTCCGTCACGTGTACGAGACCGTCTAAGCCCCCGATGTCGACGAACGCGCCGAAATCGGTGATGCGGCGAACGATGCCGTGGATCTTCTCGCCGACGACAAGCGAATCCCACTTCGCGGCCTTGGCTGCCTTGGCTTCCTCGATGAGGACCTGCTTGATGGACGCAACGATGCGCTTCTTGGCCTTGTCCGCTTCGAGGACCTTGACCTTGAACTCTTTACCGACGTACTCGCTGAGGTTCTCAACGTACTTGGTGGAGACGTGCGACGCCGGAATGAACGCGCGGATACCGCCGTTGATCTCAGCGATCAGGCCGCCCTTGACGACTTCCCTGCCGACCGCGTCGTAGACCTTGCCTTCGACATCCTCGGAGAGCATTTCGTCCCAGAGCTTTTTGCCTTCGACGTTCTTGCGGGAAAGACGGACGTTGCCTTCGCCGTCGTTGACCATAACGACTTCGACGTCGATGCTGTCGCCTTCCTTGACGACGTCTTCCGGACGGACTTCCGGATCCTGTGCGAATTCATTCTTCGGGATCACGCCGTCTGCCTTGTAACCGATATTGACAAAAACTTCGCCGTCCACGATCTGCAGCACGGTGCCCGTGATCAGCTGACCGGGATGGATCCGCTTGACGGTCTTTTCAAATGCCTGTTCGAAGGTCTCGGGCTCGGCTTCCGCCTCTGCCGCTTCGACTGCTTCCGCGACGGGCGCGGCCGCTTCTTCAACAGCTTCTTCCGTTGCTTCAACAGCTTCTTCCGCAGCTGCCGGTGCTTCTTCGACGGTTTCAACCGCTTCCTCAACGGTTTCCTTGACTTCTTCAACCGCCTCTTCAACGGTTTCGACTGCCGTCTGCGCTTCTTCGGCAACGGCTTCTTTGGTTTCGGCGACAACCTCAGCGGGAGCTTCCGCTTCGATGGTTTCCACTGTCGTCTTTTCGAGTTCGCTCATTACTTGTTTAACCTCCCTAATCATCGCGGTCGGCGTCGATGCGCCTGCGATAATACCTATTATATCATTGTCTTTTATTTTTGCAAGAGAAATTTTGCCGATATCATCGATGATTTCAGCTTCCTTGCAAGTTTTTTTGCACAAATCGAGAAGCGCGCACGTATTTGCGCTCGTTTCCGAGCCGAGAACGAAGATTCGCGTACAGGTTTTCGCGAGGATCTCCGCCTCCTGCTGACGCTGTCGGGTCGTGTCGCAGATTGTGCAGTGTGCCGAAAGCGACGGACAGTTTTTCGAAAGCACGGCAAGCACCGCGTCGTAAACCTCCTGCTTTGCGGTCGTCTGGGACACGAACGTGACCGGTCCCGCAAACGAACACGCCGCCGCATCCTCCGCCGTTTCGACCGTGATCGCGTCTTCGCCCGCGCGGCTTCGGATGCCGATCACTTCGGGGTGCGTGGGGCTGCCTAAAATCACGACGCGCCCGGAATCGCTTTGCGCGCGTTCGACGATCCGGTGGATGCGTTTCACAAACGGGCAGGTTGCGTCGATCACCTTCACGCCTTTTTGGACGCACGCGTCGAACACGTCCTGCGGCGCGCCGTGCGCGCGAATGACCAGCGTGTCGCCCGGCTTCAGGTCATCGACCGATCCGACGGCGTTTATCCCGCGGTGTTCGAGTTCTTCGACCACGCGTTCGTTGTGGATGATCCGCCCGTAGGTGCAGACGTGCGCGCCCGTCTTCGCCGCCTCGTTGACGAGATCGATCGCCCGCGAAACGCCGAAGCAGAATCCGCCGTGCTTTGCTTCCAAGATCCGCATTTCAGAGCGCCTCCGCCGTATCGCGCAGAGTCATCATCGCGTCGGTGATCGCCGCGTTGACCGCGTCGACCGGTTTCTTGCCCGGGCAGCGCGCTTTGACCTCGGCGGGATAGATCGGATCGCCGACCGCGGCTTTCACCCGCTGTCCGAACCGGCGGTCATGGTGCACGATATAGATCGGCACGATCGGCGCGTCGGCACGCAGCGCGATGAATGCGCAGCCCTTGTCGAGCGAGTCCATATCGCGCTCCGTCGACGAGCGGTGCCCCTCCGGGAAGATGCCGAACGCCTTGCCCTTGTTCAAAAGCGCGCAGGCGTGCTTGATCGACTTCGTGTCCGCGGTGCGCTGATTGACCGGAAAGCACAAAAGAAGCCGGAACACGGCGCGCATGAACTTGGACGAAAACAGCGTGGACTTTGCCATAAAGTGAATGAACCGCGTGGTGATCGTAACGATCCACAACGGATCGCTCATCTTGACGTGGTTGGAGACGTAGATTACCTTGCCCTTGCTTTTTAACGCCGCACGGTTTATTACCTTCGGACGCCCGTAGATCAGAAGAATGGGCTTTAAGATCAGTACGCCGAGCAGATACAGCATGCTATACCTCCGAAAGAATGGCTTCGACCGCTTCCTCGATCGTCAGGTTCGTCGTATCGATCTTTTTGGTATCGTCGCCGCAGTACAGCGGCTTGTACGCGCGCTCGCTGTCCTGCTTGTCGCGGCGGATGATGTCCGCTAAGATTGTATCATAGTGCGCGGACTGTCCCTGCTCGACAAGCTGCTTCATCCGGCGGTTTGCGCGCTCCTCCGCCGACGCGGTCACGAAGAACTTGTACGGCGTGTCGGGGATCACATTCGTGCAGATGTCGCGTCCGTCCATGACCACGCGCTCTCTGTGCGCCACCTCGCGCTGCAGATCGGAGAGCCGGTCGCGCACGGCGGGAACGCGGCTTACAAGCGACGCGCCCTGACTGATCTCCTCTGTGCGCAGTTCGCCCGTCACGTCCTCTCCGTCGATCAGCATGTGCTGCGCGCCGTTTTCATAGCGCACCTCAACGTCTACCACGCCGACCAGGTGCGTGAGCGCGTCCTCGTCCGTAAACGAAACGCCGCGCCGCTTTGCCGCGACCGCAACCGCGCGGTACATCGCGCCCGTATCGAGATAGGGAATGCCGAGCGCCGATGCGATGCGCTTTGCGATGGTGCTCTTGCCCGCGCCCGCGGGACCGTCGATTCCGATGCTCTGTTTCATGATTCTGCCTCCGTAGAAATACTGCTGCCCGCAAGCGCGCCGGTCGACCAGGCGATCTGCAGGTTGAATCCGCCCGTAAAGGCGTCCGTATCCAGGATCTCGCCCGCAAAGAACAGGTTTTTGATCTTCTTCGATTCCATGGTGGACGGGTTGACCTCCCGCACCGAAACGCCGCCGCGCGTAACGACCGCCTCGGCGATCGGTCTTGCGCCGCAAACGTGCAGCTTGAGCCCTTTCAGCGTATCGACGAGCGCCTTGCGCTGCGCCTTTGTGCAGTTGCCGGCAGGACAGTCCGCCTCGATCCCCGCCGTTTCCAAAACGATTGAGAGAAGCCGCTGCGGCAGCAGACCGTACAGCGCGCCGCCGAACGTCTTTTTCGCGTTCGCCGCAAGGTCGCGCAAGAGCCGCGCGTCAAGCTGTTCCTCGCCGAGCCCCGGCTTCAGATCGATCGACAGAAGCGTTCCTTCCGGTTTGTCCGCAATCAGCGCGGAACACGACAGAACGAGCGGTCCGCTGACGCCGAAGTGCGTGAACAGCATTTCCCCGAGCTCGGAATATACCTCTTTGCCGTTTCGGTATGCGGTCAGCGTCACATTCTTAAGCGTCAGACCCGACAGGTCGGCGCACCACGGTTCCTCGGTTTCGAGCGGCACAAGCGACGCAAAGGGCTGCTCGATCGTATGCCCGAGCTCCTGCGCGAAGCGATACCCGTCGCCGGTGCTGCCGGTGCTCGGATAACTCAAACCGCCGGTACAGAGAATCACCGCGTCAAACGGCTCGACGGTGCCCGATACGCGTACGCCCGACACCGTGCCGCCGTTTTGCAGAATGCCCGAAACGTGCGTATTGAGCCGCACGTCGACGCCCGCTTTTTTTACGGTGCGCTCGAGCGCTTTTAAGATATCGCTCGACTTGTCGGACGCCGGAAACACGCGCTGTCCGCGCTCGACCTTGGTGGGCACGCCGGCAGCTTCGATCAGCTCCACGATCGCGCGGCTGTCGAAATGCGCGTATGCGCTGTATAAAAATCTCGGGTTTCTCACCACATGCCGGAAGAACCCGTCCCGGTCCGCGGCGTTGGTCACGTTGCAGCGGCCCTTGCCGGTGATGAACAGTTTCTTGCCGAGCTTTTCGTTCTGCTCAAACAGCGTCACGCTGTGTCCGCCTTCCGCCGCCTTGATCGCGGCAAGCTGCCCCGCGGCGCCGCCGCCGATCACCGCCACACGCATCATCGTTCGCCTCCCAGTTCACCCGTCAGATCCGCGCTCTCTCCGCGCGCGCTGTCATACCCCATCGGCGTGACGGTCACATAGCCTTTCAAGACCCACGCGTCGTCGCTGTCCGCGTCCGCTTCGCCCGGCAGCCTTCCGCGCGGCGCCCAGTAATACGGCCGCCCGATCGGATCGGTCCGCGCCTCATACACCTCGCGGTAGCGCACCAGGGCTAACCCGGTCTGCCGGTATCCCTTGATCGAGTCCAACGGCACGTCCGGGACGTTGACGTTATAAAACATGCCGAACGGCAGCGGGTGCGCCTTCGCATACGCAAGCATGCGCCGCGTGACCTCAACTGCGGTCTCAAAGCTGTCCGGTTGGAAGCTGTCCAGCGACATCGCGATCGCGGGGACCCCCAAAAGCGCGGCTTCCTGCGCGCCCGCACAGGTGCCCGAATACAGCGTGTCGGTCCCGAGGTTCGGTCCCGCATTGATGCCCGAAATCACCATGTCCGGTTTTTCGGGCACGAGATTTCCGAGCCCCAGCCGCACGCAGTCCACCGGCGTTCCGCTGACTGCGTAGGCGCAGACGGCGCCCTCGATCGTTTGCGGGACGGCGCGCAGCGGCGTGTACAGTGTCAGCGCCTTGCTGACCGCGCTTCTTTGTCCGTCCGGCGCAACGACGTACACCGTATGTTCGCCCGAAAACGCGTCGATCAGCGCGCGAATCCCCGGCGCGTCGATCCCGTCGTCGTTTACAAACAGGAGTTTCATCTTACACCATATATCCCCATTATGCTTTCTATCCGGATTATACCAAACGCACCCCCTGTTGCGCAAGGTCAATTGTGGCGAAAAGGTTCACATGCATAAAAAGAAGGAAACCGCCTTTTGGCGTCGAATATATTAAGTAGTGCTTAGTAAGAGCCCCTTACAATAAGTACTTCTTACCGAGACGCAAAAAGCCGGATCTGAGTCCGGCTTTTTTGCTCTCTCTTTCTCTGCAAAGGCTGTTGAGAATGGTATCAGAAGCCGTGTTTTCGCCCTGAGCTATACTGACGTATGCGAAAGGGTGAAAACATCGGCTAGTTTGCGGCGAACAAATAGAAAGAAAGTGCGTGCCATGCACTTTCTTCCTGCTCAAGTTTTTGTCTTATTCCTTCGCCGCAAACGGTCTGGTGCCGTTATCGGCAGCCGCAATTAAGATTGTTCGTCATCTTGCATGGTGCGGAATCTGGTGTACTCGCCCTGGAAGATCAGCTTGCAGGTCTCGATCGGGCCGTGGCGATTCTTTGCCACGATCGCTTCGCTCTCGAGACCCGCGTTCTCGTCGTAGACCGCTGCGCGGTACAGAAGGATGACCATATCCGCATCCTGCTCGATGGAGCCGGACTCTCTGAGATCGGAGATCATCGGACGGTGATCCTGCCTTAGCTCCGGTCCGCGGTTCAGCTGCGAGAGCAGAATGATCGGAAGATCGAGTTCACGCGCTAAGAGCTTCATGGCACGCGTCATGTCGGAGATCTCCTGCTGGCGGTTGTCGTTCTTGCGTCCGCCGGCGCCCGTGCCCTGCATGAGCTGCATATAGTCGATGATGACCAGGTCGAGTCCCTGCTGTGCCTTCAGCCTGCGGCACTTCGAGCGGATGCTCGCGACCGTCGCGCCCGCGGAATCGTCGATAAACAGGCGGCTGTTCTGCAAGGGCTCCGCGACTTCCATGAGCCGCTGCATCTCGGTATCGTTCACCGAGCCGTCCTTGATCTTCTGCGAGTCGACCGACGCCTCGGTGCACATGATGCGCATCATCAGCTGTTCCTTGCTCATTTCGAGCGAGAACACCGCGACCGCGCGGTTGTCGTGCAGCGCGGCGTACTGCGCGATGTTCATCGCGAACGCCGACTTGCCCATCGCGGGACGCGCGGCAAGAATGATGAGGTCGCTCTTCTGCAGTCCGTTGGTCAGCCGGTCGAGCTTCGAAAAGCCTGTGGCGATGCCTGTCAGCTTTCCCTTCCTACGCACGATCTCGCCGATCTGATTGATCGTATCCGGTACGATCTCCTTTGCGGGCGACAGCGTCTCCTCCGTCTTGCGCATGGAGATGTCGTAGATCTTGCGTTCGGCGTCGTTTAACGACTCCTCTACGTCGCGCCGGTCGTTCATGCCGTCGCGGATCATTTCGTTGCCCACGCGGATCAGCGCGCGCTGGATGCTGTGCTCCTCGACGATCTTCTCATAGTGCTGCGCGTTCGCCGCCGTCGGCACGAAGTTCATGAGTTCGGTGAGATACACGCTCCCGCCCGCGCTCTCCAGCTTGCCGCTGCGTTCGAGCGCGTTAGAAAGCGTGACGATGTCGACCGCGTTGCCGTTTGCGCGGATCGAGCGCATCGCCTCGAAGATGTCCGTATGCGCCGCCTGATAGAAATCCTCCGGCTTGAGCTGTTCGAGCATCGCATCCAGCGCCGCTGTGTCGAGCAGCATTGCGCCGAGCACCGAGCGTTCGGCTTCCGGATTATGCGGCAGGGTGTCGATCGGTTTCTGTTCCATTTATTCTTCCACAATGACCTTCACGGTTGCCGAAACGCCCTCAAAGAGCGACAGCTTCGCCGTGTATTCCCCGAGCGCGCGGATCGGATCGATCGCGATTTTCTTTTTGTCGACCTCGACGCCCTTCTGCTCGAAAAGCGCCGCCGCGATCTCCTTGCCCGAGACCGTGCCGAACAGCTTTCCGTTCTCGCCGACGCGCGCCTTGACGCGCACCACCTGTCCTTCGAGCGCCTGCGCCGATTCACGCGCTTTGACGCCCGCCGTGAACCTGCGGTGCTGTGCCGCGCTCTTTTTGATGTTCGCCGCGTTGATCGCCTGCGCGTCCGCCGGTTCCGCCATTTTGCGCGGAAGCAGGAAGTTGCGCGCATATCCGTCGCTGACAGAAACGACTTCGCCCTTCTTGCCGGTGCCCTTTACGTCTTCCAAAAGCAGTACTTTCATAGTCTGATCCGTCCTTTCCGGATTATTTTTCGGGGGTCTCCCGTTCGTATTCGTCGATTGCCTCGTTGAGCCGTTTCATCGCTTCGTCCGTGTCGACGCCGTACAGCTGCGCGCCCGCCATCGTCAGATGCCCGCCGCCGCCGAGCTTTTCGAGAATCAGCTGCACGTTGATCTGTCCGTAACTGCGTCCCGAGATCGAAACCATGTCGTCCGTCTCGGCAAGCACGAACGCCGCGTAGATGCCGCGAATGCCCAAAAGCTCATCCGCCGCCTGCGCCGCCAAAAGCTTTCCGTCCGGCACGTTTTTGCCGCAGGACGAGATCGCGATCCCGCTCTTTCGGATCGAAGCCGCCTCCACAACATTTGCGCAGCGCACGTAGCTGTCGAAATCGTTCTGGAACATCAGCTTGACCGAGCTTAAATCCGCGCCGTTTCTTCTGAGGTAGCCCGCCGCGTCAAACGTGCGCGAGCCGACGTTGAACGCGAACTGCTTCGTGTCGACCGTGATGCCTGCCAAAAGCGCGCTGCAGGTGAACGCCGCGGGCTTGACGTTGTCCGCAAAGTACTGCATGACCTCGGTGACCATTTCGCTCGCGCTCGACGCGCGTGTCTCAAGGTAATGCAGGGTCGCGTTTTCGATATAGTCCGCGTTGCGGCGGTGATGGTCGATCAAAACGATATGCTCCGCTTTTTCGAGCAGCTCCGGCGCGACCGTGACGGACGCGCGCTGCGTGTCGACCACGACCAGAACCGAGTCCGGCTTCATCATTTCCGCCGCCTGCTCCGGACGAACGATCAGCGACGCCGCGCCGGACCGTTCCAGCGTATGCACCGCGTCCTCGATCGTGCTGTTGACTGCGTCGAGCACGATATACGCGTGCGCGCCGACGTGGTTTGCGCAGGTCATGACGCCGAGCGCCGCGCCGAGGCAGTCCATGTCGGAGTTCTTATGTCCCATGATGAACACGTCGCCGCTGTTTTCGAACAACTGATACAGCGCCTTACTGAACAGCCGCGCCTTGACGCGGGACTGACGCGGATCGTGCTGGCGTTTGCCGCCGTAAAAGCGGTAGTCTGTGCCGTCCTTGACCACGACCTGATCGCCGCCGCGTCCCAAAGCAAGCTCCATCGCGCGGCGCGCGTCCGCTTCGGACTGCGCGAGCCGCGGCGCGATGCCGAACCCGATCGACAGCGAAACCGCCGACGCCGAGCCCGTATCGATCCGGTGTGCCTGCTCTAACAGCGCAAAGCGCTCCGATTCCAACTGCTGCATCTGCTTCGCTTCGAGGATCAGCAAAAACCGTCCGTTGTCGTAGCGGCGGTACAGTCCGCCGAGGCGCTTCGATAGATCCGCGATCAGCCGTTCGACCTCCGCAAGCACCGCGGTGCTGTGCACCTGCGCGTCGCTTAAGAGCTCTTCGTAGTTGTCGACAAAGATCATTGCCACGTACGGTCGCTGCTCGGTATACAGGCGCTGATAGTGCGCCGCTTCGGTGCGGTCGAGCCAGTACTCTAAAACGAGCTTTTTTTCGTCTTTGCGCTGCACCAGCATGTGCATGACCTGATAATTGCTGCCGTTATATTCGACCTGAAGCGAGCGGATCGGATGCTCGCCGTCGAACTCCGGCGCGATCTCGCGCACGTTCTGTCCGTCAAACAGCGTTAAGAACGCGCTGTTGCGCCAGGTGATCCGTCCCGAAAGGTCCAGGATCGCGCAGGGGATCGAAATGTTTTGGATCAGCGACGCGACCGCGCTGTCGTTTTCGCGGAACACGCGATCCATGCGTTCCTGCTGGCGCTTTGCGATCCCGCGCAGAACCAGCGCGGATACGAGCAGGAAAACAAGTCCCGCGCCGAGCAGGGCGAGCGCGACCCAGTACTGCTTTGTGAAAAGCGCGATCGCGCCCGCGCCGAGCGCCGTGAGCGCGCCGAACGCGATCAAGATGCCGCTATATTGTTTCATATCCGTGTCCCGTCCTCTCCGACGTTCGTCTGTTTTCGTAAGGAGGCAACCATGCCCAAAACCGCCAGCATGAGCAGCCCCACCGTCGGCATTGTCGCCGCGCCCGCGCATACGATCGCAAAGATCCAGCCTTTCTTTACGCGAAGCGAAAGCCGCCGCGCCGCGCATAGACCCGCAAGCGCGCACGGGAACCGCCACAGCATCGACGCCGCGCCCGCAAGCGCAATCATGCCGTTCCATCCGGTCAGCTCAAGCAGCATGCCCAAAATCGCGAGCGCCGTCATCGCGATCACAAACGGGCGCTCGCAGCGCCATTCACAAAACGCCGGAAGAGGTTTGAGGTCCGCGCCGCCGCGCCGGTTCCAAAGATGCGAAAACAGCACGTTAGAAAGTCCCGCCGCCATCGACGGCAGCAGCAGGATCGGCACGCCGATCTCGTTTGCGCTGAGCCGGTACTCCGTCAAAAGCTCCATCAATGCCGACGGCTCTTCGCCCGCGCCGAGCAGCTGTTCCGCTTCGCGCAGAACCTGTTCGTACAGCGCAATGACACGCTTAAACGGCAGGTACGCGTCGCCGTTTCGGATGAGATCTTTAAGGCACACATACCCGAACAGCGCGATCAGGGTAAGAACCGTCAAATACAGCACCGCGCGGAAGTTCGAACGCTTCATCCGCTCGAGCGCATAGAGCCCCGCGCCCGGCAGCGCGATCAAAAGCAGCGTGTACAGCGCTTCCGCCGCGTCCTTTGTGATCCAAAGTCCGCAGCCGTAGGCAAGCGCCGCAAGCGGCACAAGCGCCCACGCCGATACGCACTGCGCGCTCCGCGCCCATAGCGACGGAACGATCAGAAGCAGAAGAACGGTCGCCGCCTGCTTCATACCGTACGCAAACAGCGTGCCGTCAAAGCCGGACAGCCACGCCGCGCTCGGCGCAAATGCCAAAAGAACCGTGCCGAGTGCGGCAAGCAGAGTCCACGGCAGCCGCATGCCGGTTCGCTCGGATTGTCGATAAATATTCATGATTTCATTTTACGCACTTTTGGGGAAGCCGTCAAGATAAAAGAAGAACGCCGGAGCCCAAAGAAGGGTTCCGGCGCGCGATTCTCAGCTTATTTTGCTTTGGCTCTGATCTCCTCGAGCGCTTTTTCGGCAAACGCGTCGACGGTCATCCTGCCGAGATCGCCGTCCTTACGGGAGCGCACGGCGACGGTGCCGCTTTCGACCTCCGCGTCGCCCAAGACCAGCATGTACGGGATCTTCTGCATCTGCGCCTCACGGATCTTGAACCCGATCTTCTCGTTTCGGAGATCGGTCTCCACGCGCATGCCGAGACTGTCGAGCTTTTCCGCAATCGCTTCCGCCGCCTCGTTCGCGCGGTCGGTGATCGTGAGGATCTTCGCCTGGACCGGCGCGAGCCACAGCGGGAACGCGCCCATCGTTTCCTCAATGAGATACGCCATGAACCGGTCCAAAGACCCTAAGATCGCGCGGTGCAGCACGACCGGCGTGCGCTCCTTGCCGTCCTTGTCGATGTAGGTGAGATTAAACCGCGCCGGCAGGCAGAAATCGAGCTGGCAGGTGGACAGCGTATATTCCGCGCCGACAGCGGGCGTGACGTAAACGTCAAGCTTCGGGCCGTAGAACGCCGCTTCGCCGATCTCCTCCGTGTACTCGAGTCCCAGCGAGTTCAGTACGTCGCGCAGCGCGTTCTCCGCGGTGTTCCACATCTCGTCGTCGTCGTGATACTTCACCTTGTCCGCGGGATCCCGAAGCGACAGCGCACAGCGGTAGTTCGTAATGCCGAAGTCGCGGTATGTTGTGAAGATCAGGTCCACGACCTTCGCGAATTCATCCTTGATCTGCTCGGGCGTGACGAACAGGTGCGCGTCGTTCTGGCAGAAATGCCGCCCGCGCTCGATGCCCTTCAGCGTGCCGGACGCCTCGTAGCGGAAGTCATGCGCGATCTCGCCGATGCGCACGGGCAGGTTCCGGTAGGAATGCGGCGAGTTCGCGTAGATGCGCATATGGTGCGGGCAGTTCATGGGCCGCAGCACGTAGGTTTCGTCCTCGACGTTCATCGCCGGGAACATGTTCTGCTGATAGTGATCCCAATGCCCGGAGGTCTTGTACAGATTGACCGTTCCGATGCACGGCGTTAAAACGTGCTGATACCCGGTCTTGATCTCGCGCTCGCGGATGTAGTCCTCTAAGATGCGCCACAGCGTATACCCTTTTGGCAGGAACATCGGCATGCCCTTTCCGACCAGCTCGTCGGTCATGAACAGTCCGAGCTCACGGCCGAGCTTGCGGTGATCGCGTTTTTTCGCCTCCTCGATGCGCGTGATGTACGCTTCGAGATCGGCTCTCTTCTCAAACGCCGTCGCATAGATTCGCTGCAGCATCTTGTTCTTTTCGGAGCCGCGCCAGTACGCACCCGCAAGGCTCATGATTTTGATGTTCTTGACCTTGCCGGTCGACGCGACGTGCGGGCCTGCGCACAGATCGACAAACTCGCCCTGCCGGTAGAAGCTGATCGTCTCGTCCTCCGGCAGATCCTCGATGAGCTCGACCTTGTACGGCTCGCCCTTCTCCTTCATGAACGCGATCGCTTCCTCGCGCGGCAGTTCGAACCGCTCGAGCTTGTGGTTCTCGCTTACGATGCGCTCCATTTCCTTTTCGATCTTCCTGAAATCGTCCGGTGTGAACGACACCGGCACGTCGAAGTCGTAGTAGAACCCGTCGGCGATCGCGGGACCGATCGCAAGCTTCGCTTCGGGGAACAGGCGCTTGACCGCCTGCGCAAGGATGTGCGCGCCCGTATGGCGGTACGCCCAGCGTCCGTTTTCGTCCTCAAAGGTGCAGAGCTTCAGCGAGCAGTCGTGCTCGATCGGACGGAACGCGTCCGCGCGCTCGCCGTCGATCTCGCAGCAGAGCGTTGCTTTCTTGAGTCCGTTACTGATCGCGCCCGCAATGTCCAGCGCCGTCATGCCGGTTTCGAATTCACGCTTCGAACCGTCCGGAAAGGTAATGATCATGCTTGTTTCCTCCATGTCGTTTTGCAATCAAAAACGCCCCTCGGTACAAGGGACGTTCATCACGTGGTTCCACCCTGTTTGGTGCTCTGTACGCTGTAACGGGCGTGCCCGCTTTGATCCTCCGGCGGTCTTCACGCTGTACTTTTTACGGCGCTCTCACCGTCCGCCGCTCGCTTTCAAAAGCCGATAAACGCTACTGCTTCCGAACTCATCTCAAAGATAGAAACATTATACCATACCCCGCGCGTTTGTCAACCGAAAAAACGCCCTCGAAGGGCGTTTTCGGCTTTTTGCAAACAATGTACCGGATTCCAGTTACGGAAGCAGCTTGTGCGCGCCGGCGATGATCGGCCAGTCGGTGCACAGTCCGAACGCTTCCACATACTCTACGCCGGGCGTGCCGCAGGCGGAGGCGTAGAACTTGCGATCATGTCCGCATAGTCAACGCCGAACGCGTCCTTACACCAGTCGCCCTGCTGCGAAGCGTGGCACGCAAAGAGCTTCATCTTGAGGTCGAACGTGTCCGTGATATCCACAAAATACTGTGCGTTGATCTTGTTGGTGAAACCGCCCGTAGGCGTGCAGTAGAACATTGGTGGGATATGATCGATCACCGGATGTTCCGTTTCCATCAGCTTCACGGTCGCCAGGATGCGCGCTTCAAAGGCCAGATATCCGCTGATGTCGTGATCCTGGTTATAGTCTTTGTACGGAGGATGGGCAAAGATCACGTCGGGACGCGCGATACGCACGGCTTCTATGAACGCCATGCGGGTCTCCCGCTCGTCGAACAGCATCTCATCCTCAAATCCAAGCCAGATGAGATGCGCGCCGAGCAGCGCGCAGGACGCCTCCGCTTCCTTTTTCCGCATGGCCGCGATTTCCTCACGCGGACGGCCGTAGGAACCGATCTCGCCGTTGGTCGCGATGCAGACGAAGACCTCGTCACCGCGCTTTACATACTTCGCAAGCGTTCCGGCACAACGAAACTCCACGTCGTCCGGATGCGCGCCGAAAGCCAAAACTCTCATAACATGCTGCCTGCCTTTCTTGGCAAAAATCGGTGCCGTCCGGGCATTTCGCGCGGACGGCACGCCAGTGCTTTACGGAAGGAGCTTGTGCGCGCCGGCGATGATCGGCCAGTCGGTGCACAGTCCGAACGCTTCCACATACTCTACGCCGGGCGTGCCGCAGGCGGAGGCGTAGAACTTGCGATCATATCGCCGTAGTCAACGCCGAACGCGTCCTTGCACCATTCGCCCTGCTGGGACGCATGGCAGTGGAACATCTTCATCTTGGTCTCAAACGTGTCGGTCACATCCACAAAATACTGCGCGTTGATCTTGGTGGGCAGACCGCCGTGCGGCGTGCAGTAGAACATCGGCGGGATGTGATCGATCACGGGCGATTTCGTCTCCATCAGCTTGACCGTCGCAAGGATCCGCGCCTCAAACGCCAGATAGCCCGTGATGTCGTGGTCCTGATTGTAATCCTTAAACGGCGGCGGCGCGAAGATCACGTCCGGGCGGGCGTAACGGACCGCCTCGATAAACGCCATGCGCGTCTCACGGTTGTCGAACAGCATTTCATCCTCATAGCCCAGCCAGATCAGTTCCGCACCGATCACGGCGCAGGAAGCCTCCGCTTCCTTTTTCCGCATGGCCGCGATTTCCTCGCGCGGGCGACCGTAGGAGCCGATCTCGCCGTTGGTTGCGATGCACATAAAAACCTTGTCGCCGCGTTTTGCGTACTTTGCCAGCGTACCGGCGCAGCGGAACTCCATATCGTCCGGATGCGCGCCAAATGCCAGAATTCTCATTGTAAAACCACCTTTCCGATTTTCTGTAAGTGTCTTGTTCCGTTTCTCTTCTTCACGGCAGAAGCGTATGCGCGCCTGCGATGATCGGCCAGTCCGTACAGAGCGTAAACGCCTCCACGGCTTCGCATCCCGGCGTACCGCAGGCGGACGCATACTGCCGGTCCGCGTTTTTGATCATTGCCGTAAAATCGACGCCGAACGCGTCCCCGCTCCATTCCCCGTGCTGCGATTTGTGGCACAGGAACATGGCGAGCTTCGTTTCGAACGTATCCGTGATGTCCACAAAATACTGCGGATCCGTTTTACCGGGCAGGTTGCCGACCGGCACGCAGTAGAACATCGGCGGGATGTGATCGATCACCGGATGCTCCGTTTCCATCAGCTTGACCGTCGCAAGGATGCGCGCCTGAAACGCGAGATACCCGCAGGCGTCGTGATCCTGATTGTAATCCTTGTACGGCGGCGGCGCGAAAATCACGTCCGGCCGCGCAAGGCGGACCGCCTCGATGAACGCCATGCGCGTCTCACGATTGTCGAACAGCATCTCGTCCTCGAACCCCAGCCAGATCAGGTGCGCGCCGATGACGTCGCACGACGCCTGTGCCTCCGCGTGGCGGATGCGCGCCAGCTCCTCCCTGGGCGTGTTGTACGAACCGATCTCGCCGTTCGTCGCGACGCACATGAAGATCTCGTCGCCGCGCTTCGCCATCTTGGCAAGCGTCCCGCAGCAGCGTTCCTCCAGATCGTCCGGATGCGCGCCGAATGCAAGCACTCTCATGGTCTGCCTCCCGCCGCGTCAGCGGTTCATGTAGTTGATAACAGCGGTGATCTCCTCGGCGAACGTGCCGCCGTAGAACTTCTGCTCAAAGAACGCGCCGCCGATGGTGAACGCCCACGCGCCGGTCGCCTTGACTTCGTCCAGGCGCTTATACGACGCCACGGAGCCGGCAAGGCACACGTCGCCGCGGACGTTTTTCACAAACTCGGCATTCAGCTTCACCGCGTCGCCCGTGTAGCGATAGCCCAGAAGATCGAAGCCCTTGATGCCCTTGGTGTCCACCAGGTTGTTCGCCTCGTCGATCATGCCCTCGATCGTGCCCTCAAGCACCGACGGGCGTCCGCTGATCTGTCCGACAAACGGCATATACTTGATGCCCGCTTTCTCAGCGATCTCGCGCACCGAATCGAAATACATGGTTCCCATGAGTACGTCAAAGCCGCAGCGCACGCAGATCTTCGCGCCCTCGATGCAGCCCGCTTCGGTGTAGTCCACCACTTCCAGGAATGTCGTCTTGCCGGCGGCTTTCATCCGCTTGACCAGCTCGATCATCTTGTCTTCCGGAAGTCCGACTTCCTTAAAGCCCCAGAACTTTGCCGGAGCGTCCTTTGCGCTTTCAAACACCTCAATGGCGTTCTCCACCGTGCGATCGTGATGGGTGAGCATCACGATCAGTTCGGGAATGTTCTTCATTTTCTCGCCTCCTTTCGTTTTCAGAAGCGGGGACGGACGGTTGTCCGCCCGTCCCCCGTTGTCACATGTTCCGTGCGCCGCAGATCAATTGCCCGCGAGGTACGCTTCCAGCGTCTGATTGTGATAATGTTCGAACGCTTCGACGACGTTGTCCTTGGTGACCTTCATGTTGGCGTACCAGTAGATGCTCGGAACTTCTACGCCGTTCAGAAGGTTGACCATCGCGGACATGCACCAGAATGCCGGCGCCGTAGAGCTGTAGCACGCGGAACCGAGCAGTCTGCCGTCATAGATGCCTTCCAGAATAACCTTATCGTTGTCGATGGAGGTGATCGGGACGTCAGAGCCCGCCGCCTGCGCCGCGTTCATAACGCCGATGGTCGCGGACGAATACAGACCGAACGCGCCGAGCAGGTCTTCGCCGTAGTTGGCGATCGCGCCTTCAAACAGCGTGTAGTGATCCTCGGGGGAAACCGCGGTGAGCTGTTTGAACTCGATGTCCGGGTAATCTTTGAACACATCGCGGAAGCCCTTTTCACGGGTTGCCGCGTTCGGATGGACAAAGTTCAGGGTGCTGATGGTGATGACGCCCTTCATGTCGGATCCGTTCGCCTTCAGGTGGTCGAGAAGCATTTCGCCCGCCATACGGCCCTGCTCGACGCACTCGCCGAGGACGCCGGAGTTCGCGGTGCCTTCCAGAGCCGGGTTCAGCGTGACCACCGGGATGTTCGCCGCTTCGCAGGCGTCCAGCGCGCCCTTGACGCCGTAGAAGTCGCAGGGCGCGATGATGACGCCGTCCACGCCTTCGACGATCCACTGCTCGATCGCCTGATTCTGGAGGTTCTGGTCGTAGTTCGCGTCGTTGACCAGCAGTTCAACGCCGGCTTCCGCCGCAAACTTCTTCATGTTGTCGAGAATCATCGCGCCGACTTCGTCGACCGTGTAGTAGACGGAGAAGCCGATTTTGTACGCCTTGTTCGCCTTGGGAATCGAAGTGGTCGGATCATCGGGCACCCATACGGTGCCGCCCATGCCGCTGTAGGTGGAGTGGCAGTCGTCAAACTCCGCATCCTTGTAGTACTGCGCAAGATCATACGCCTGACCCGCGGGCACTTCATACTTGTAATCCGCCAGGTTTGCGTCTACCGCGGGTTCGTCGGGTTTGACATCCTCTTCGGGACCGGTCTTGGTACAGGCTGCTACTGCAACCAGCATCAGAACTGCCAACAAAATGCTGAGTAGTTTTTTCATAGTATCCTCCTTTTATTTACAGCCGTTTTCGGGCTGCGGTTCATGGGTTGTGTCTCCCGGGAGAGGGCGCGGCAGGACGCCGTATCCCTCCCCGGGAGGGAATTGCGTTTGTCCGATTCGGACGCTTCGTTACCGTTTAGTGATTGCCTGCCATGTAGTCGGCAAGGGTCGCGCCGTTGTAGTACTCTTCGAACGCCGCTTCGACGTTGGTCTTGTCGACGAACGTGTTGCCCTGATAGATGATCGCAGGAACCTTCTCGCCGTTCAGAAGCAGGATGGTCGCCGCCAGCGCCAGGCGGGAGCCTTCCACCGCGCCGTAGCAGTCGGATCCGAGGATCTTGCCGTTGTAGATGCCCTCTAAGATGACGCGGTCGTTGTCGACGGAGGTCAGCGGATAGGGATAGCCGCCGTTCTCAACCGCCTGCATGATGCCCCACGTCGCCGAGGAGTACAGTCCCCACAGACCGATGATGGAATCGTCGCCCTGCATGATGCCCTCAAACGCGGTGTAGTGGTCTTCGGGTTCCTCGCCGGTCAGCGCTTTGACCGTGACGTTCGGATACTTTTCGAACACCTGTTTGAAGCCGTATTCACGGGTGACCGCATTGGGATGGATGAACGGAAGCGTGCCGTAGTAGATCGTACCGTTCATGTCGCTGCCGTTTTCGAGCAGGTATTTCTCCAGCGCCTCGCCCGCTTCACGGCCCTGCTCCACGCAGTCGTACATGACCACGCAGTCGACTTCGCCCGCGCACGGCGGTGCGTCCAGCGTGATGACCGGGATGCCCGCCGCATGGAGATCGTCCAGCGCGCCCTTGCAGCCGTAGAAGTCGCACGCCGTCATGATGACCGCGTCCACGCCCTCTAAGATCCACTGCTCGATCGCCTGGTTCTGCAGGTTCTGGTCATAGTTCGCGTCGTTGATCAGAAGCTCGATGCCGGCTTCCGCCGCCGCATCCTTCATGCCCTCGAGATACATCGCGCCGACTTCGTCAACCGTGTAGTACACGGAGAAGCCGATCTTGTACTGCTTGGCGGGCGTCGGAAGATCCACCTTGTTGCGGCCGTGCCAGTACAGATCCGGACCGTCGCTGCGGATGCCCATTTCGCATTCCACGTCGAACTGCGCGTAGTAGTCGTCCAGGGACTTGGTTCCTTCCGCGTTCACCACCTCGTAGAGAGGATTGTCGGTGTAGTAAGAAGAGATGCCCTCCGCTTCCACGGGCTCGTTCGGAGTGACGGGCTCGTCCGGAACGACGGGTTCGTCCGCCTTGGGTGTGGTGTTCTCCGCCGGCTTGTCGGGCTCTGCGGGCTTCGCGGTACATGCCGCAACCGCAAGGACCATCAGCAGCGCCAGCATGATGCACAACAGTTTTTTCATTCTTTTACCCTCCTGTATTTTTTGGATTGAGTTGTTCGAGCATCTATGTGAAAAGTCCGGCACGCCGCTCGTACGGCCCCGAAGCGATTCGCGCCGGGCGTTTCGCCGGTTCTATTTGATCTGGTTCAGCTTGATCTGCTTCACCTGGGTTCTGGATTTCAGCGCGTTGTCCATAAGGACCGCGAGGATGATGACGATACCTTTGACGAGGATCTGCACATGGCTCTGCGCGCCGAGCAGCGAAAGCCCCGCGTTCAGCTCCGCCATGATGAGACCGCCGCCCAGCGTACCGATGATCGAACCGGCGCCGCCGGAGATCGCCGTGCCGCCGAGAACCGCTGCGCTGATGGCGTCCATGCTCAGGTCCGAACCGATGTCCGGCACACCCGCGTTCATCAGCGAGCAGAGGATCAGTCCGGCAAAGCCCGCCAGCAGGGCATTGAACATATAGGCGATGTACTTCACCCTGCGGATGTTGATGCCCGCGACCTTCGCCGCTTCCTCATTGCCGCCGATGCAGCGGCAGTAGTAGCCGAGCTTCGTCCTGCTGTAGAGGAACCAGCACACCACCAGGAAGAAGACCGTGATCAGCACCGGGATCGGGATAAAGTCGAACAGCTTGCCGTTCCCGAAGAAGTCGGTAAAGCCCTTGGCTTTGATCGATACGGTTCGCCCGGCGGTCAACGTCAGCGCGATGCCGCGGTAGATGTTCATGGTCGCCAGCGTCGTCAGAAACGGCGCGATCTTACCTTCCACGATGATGACGGCGTTGATGAGACCCATGATCAGCGCAAGGACCAGAACCACGGGCAACGCGATCCCGATCGAAACGCCCTTGCTGAGCATATAGGCGAGCGAAACGCCCGTCAGCGCGGCGATGGAGCCGCCCGACAGATCGAGTCCGCCCAGCGTCATGACGAACGTGATGCCGAAGGCGGTGATCGCCACGTAGCTCATGCGCTTGATCATGTTCATGAGGTTCGTGGGATTCACGAACTTGGGCTTCAAAATGGTGAAGATGATCAAAAGCGCGACCAGGATCAGAATCGTGCGGATCTTGATCAGAAACTGCCCGAAGCCCATCCCTGATTTTCTTGTTTTGATTTCCATGTTTTCCCCTCCGATCGATTAGTGTAATGCAGCCGTGGCAAGCGTCATAATCCCTTCCTGCGTTGCCTCGGCGTGCGGAACGATGCCCGTCATTTTTCCTTCGCACATGACCACGATCTGGTCCGTGACGCTGATCAGCTCCGGCAGCTCGCTGGACACCATGACGACCGCGACGCCCTGCGCCGCCAGATCGCCCATAATGCTGTAGATCTCGGTCTTGGCGCCGATGTCGATGCCGCGGGTCGGTTCGTCGAACAGAATGATCTGCGGCTCAAAGTCCAGCCACTTGGCGAGCGCGACCTTCTGCTGATTGCCGCCGGACAGCGTGCTCGCCGTCTGCGAAAGGTTGGCAAGGCGGATGTTCAGCTTCTCGCGGTGTCCCTTTGCCACTTCCTTCAGATCCTTCCAGTTGAGCACGCCGAACTTGTGCATGGTATCCGCGTTGACCATGTTGACGTTCTCGTACACCGGAAGGCACAGAACCAGACCCGTTTTTTTGCGATCCTCCGTGACAAACGCGATGCCGTGCTTGATCGCGGCGCGCGGGCTTGTCGGTACAAACTCCTTGCCGTTTACATAGATCTTGCCGCCGGTGATCTTACGAAGACCGAACAGCGCCTCCATCAGCTCGGTGCGCTTCGCGCCCACCAGACCGCCGATGCCGATGATCTCGCCTGCGCGCACCTCGAACGATACGTGCTCGAATGCGTCGGAGCAAAGGTCCTCCACCTTGAGCACCACGTCGCCCAGTTCCACTTCGCGCTTCGGATAGACGTTGGTCATTTCGCGGCCGACCATCATGTTGATCAGATCCTGCGTGGTGACCTCGTTCGCTTCGACCGTGCCGACCATGTTGCCGTCGCGCAGGACCGTCACGCGGTCAGCGATCTCGCCGATCTCATGGAGCCGGTGCGAGATATAGATGACCGTGACGCCCTCGTCTCTGAGGCTGCGGACGATCTCCAACAGCCGCTCCGCATCCTTCTGCGAAATGGAGCTGGTCGGCTCGTCCATCAGAAGCACCTGTGCGTTCGCCGAAAGCGCCTTTGCGATCTCCACAACCTGCTGCTGCGCGATGGACAGTCGGCGAACCTTGGTGTTCGGATCAAGATCCATCCCCAGCCGCTGCAGCACTTCCGTGGCGCGCTTATTGAACTCGCGCGGATGCAGCATGAAGCCGGGATACTCCTCCTGCTTGTCGATCACGATGTTCTCGGCGATGGACATGTCCTGGCAAAGGCTCAGCTCCTGATAGATGGTGTGGATGCCTGCCGCCTTTGCGTCATGCGGCGTGCGGAAGTGCACTTTTTGTCCGTTGACTTCGATTTCACCGCCTTTGTCGGGCGGCTGGTAACCGCTGATGATCTTGATCAGCGTGGATTTTCCGGCGCCGTTTTCACCCAACAGGGCGTGAACCTCGCCTTTGCGGATGTCCAGATTGACATCCCGCAAAACGTTTACGCCGAAGAATGTTTTTCCGATATTGCGGAGTTTCAAAATGTTTTCGGACAAACAGTTCACCTCCAGTTCCTGTGTTTGTGTCCTTATCCCCAACCGGGATCTTCTTTATTATTTTATAACAGCTCTACAGCATGGATGCCGTAAGCAAGCGCCCGATACTTTTTGAACGATTCCTCAAAGCGCGCATGCGCCTTTGCATCCGGCTCGAACACGATCTCCTTCACCTTCACCATCTGATAGGCGTCCGCGGGGTTTAAAAGCTGTCCGACGCCGACGGCCGCGTACGCCGCCGCGCCCATCGCGGACGATTCGGAAACCGCGCCTTTGATCACGGTCAGACCCGTGATGTTCGCCTTGAGCTGAAGCTGCCGGTCGATCGCCGCTCCGCCGCCCACCGCCCGGATGGTGCGAAGGTGGATCCCCGCGCGGCTGAGCGTCTCAAGGTGCAGTCTCAGCTCGTAGGCAAGTCCCTCCACGATCGCCCTGCCGATATCCGCCGTATCGGTGTCCAGCGTAAGTCCCCAGATCGCGCCCAGCGCGTTCGGGTCGAAGAACGGATTCCCGCTGCCGGAAAAGTGCGGCAGCAGAAAGAGCTTGCCGGGAACCTCAGGGTCCATTTTGCGCTGCATGTACTCGTAGAAATTGGTTCCGTTCTCCTTGCAGGCGCGATAGTCCGCGTTTGCGATATAGTCGCGGTACCAGCGCACGATGCATCCCGCCGTCACGTTCACGGAGAACGTCACGTACCCGGTGTGTCCCACATAGCAGGGGAACAGGTTTTCCAGCATGACCGGACAGGTGTTCGCCTCGGGCAGCGCCGCGACAAGTCCCTCGATCGTGCCGGCAATGTCCACCGCGAGCGTCGGATCGGTTTCGTCCAGACCCGCGCCGACGGCGGCGCAGACCATGTCGTGTCCGCCCGTGATCACCTTGACCGGGGCGGAAAAGCCGAGGGTTTCCCGCATGTTCAGGCTCAGTTCGCCGATCACCGACGCCGACGGCGCCGGGATCGGAAGCCGGTCGCGTGAAAGCGGGATCGCGTCGAGGATCTCGTCGGACCAGTCCTTTTTGCGGATATCGAACAGCATCGTGCGGGACAGTTCGCTGTAGCTTGCCACCGGCGGAAGTCCCATTTTGTTCACGATGAAGTCCTCATAGCTGGCAAACCGCCGGGTCTTTTGAAAGACCTCCGGCTCCTTCTCCTTCAGATACAGAATCTTCGCGAGACTGCCGATATACAGAGGCGGCATGCCGTTGATGTCGAAAAAGCGCTGTGCGCCGAACGCTTCCGAAAAGGCTGCGATCTCCTCCCCGCCTCGCGGATCGAAATCCACAATGGAGAACCGCACGCTGTCTCCGTTTTCATCCACGGGGATGATGACGTCGCCGATGGCGGACACCGCCACCGCGCCGACCGGCTGTGAAGACAGACGGTTCGCCTCGCGAATGACCGCGCAGATCCCGTCCCAGACCAGCTCCGCGTCCAGCTCCAGCAATCCTTCACCCGGAAGGTGCATGGGATACTCGCGGTAGCTCTGCGCCCGGATGGAAAACTGTTCGTCGAACACGACGGCTTTGCAGCCGGACGTGCCCATATCAATTCCCATCGTCCACATCGTGCGTAACTCCCTTCAAAAAAACATGGCGGGCAGGCGGTGGGAGCCGCCCACCCGCTTTTACTCAGAGGATGGTCTTATACGTTCTTATCCCAGAAACGGCCCATGGATTTGAAGCCTTTGTTCTCCGCCGGCAGCGAGGGATAGGCCGGGCCGATCTCCGTATTCGGCGGAATATCGGAAGCCGGGGACGCCGGCGCCGGCGCGGCGGTCGGACCTGCCGTTGTCGGCGCAAAGGTCTTCGGCGCAACCGGAAGCGCGGCGATGCCGTTGTCCGCTTTGCCGATGCACATGAACATATTCATGCAGCTCTCCATGGAACGGGCAAAGCCGCCCATGCAGGCTTTGAGCATCTCGGGGATGTCGTAGTTTCCGGTGTACTCGGGATGCTCGTTGAGGTACGCGACCGTATCTTTCTTGCCTTCGTGACACATCTCGGTGTAGATGCACACCTTCACGATGCCCATCTCAATGCTGCGCTTGATGTGGTTCTCCGGAATGCCGGTGCCGCCGTGCAGCGTCAGATAGCAGTTGTAGGGCATGAGCGCGTAGCGGATCTCCTCCAGGCGCTTGAAGTCCAGAGACGGCGTGCCCTTATAGAATCCGTGCGCGTTGCCGATCGCCACCGCGAGGATGTCCACGCCGGTCCGCGCAACAAAGTCCTTCGCAAGCGCCGGATCCGTCATGGATTCCGAAACGTTGGCAAAGCTGGAGCCCAGCGCGCCGAGCTCGCCTTCAACCGCGCAGCCGTACTTGCGGCCGATCTCCACCGCGATCTTGGTGGTGCGCACGTTCTCCTCGTAGGGCAGCTTGCTGCCATCGTACATGACGGAAGTGAAGCCTGCCTTTGCCGCACGTTCCGTCTGCTCCAGATCGAGACCGTGGCTCAGATGAATGCCCACCGGAACGTTTGCCTTGGCGGCGGCGCGCGCCGCGACGGACGCGAAGTCCTCGAAGCTCATGTATTTTTCAATGACGCCCGGCTCGACCAGCAGCAAAGGCGCTTTGAGCTCCTCCGCGCGTTTGATCAGAAACGGCGCCTGATCCAGCGAGTTCAGATTGAACGCGCCGACCGCGTACTTTCCGCGCTCGCAGGCCGCGAGCATATCCGTTGTTTTTACAAGTGCCATTCTTCCTTACCTGCCTTTCCTGTCGAATACTTCCGGGTTCACAATGGGCTTCGGCCGCCCGCCCGCGAAGTACAGCAGAAGATCGTTTACCAGCATGACCGACTGCAGATAAATGACGTCTCTGCCTGCGCCGGCGATATGCGGCGTCAAAACAACGTTCGGATACTTGAAGTATTCGTCGTCCCGCTTGATGGGCTCCTGATGGAACACGTCGAGCGCAAGCCCGCCCAGTTTTCCGGAACGGAGCGCTTCTCTGAGCGCTTCCTCATCCATCAGACCGGCACGCGCGTTGTTGACGATATACACGCCGTCCTTCATCATGGCGAACTGCTCTTTGCCGACCATGCCCTTGTTCGAATCATTGACCTTGGCGTGGAAGCTGATGATGTCGGACGCGCGCAGCAGGTCGTTGAGTTCGACCTTGGTCGCGCCGTAGGAGGAAACGACTTCCGCCTTCTGATACGGATCGTAAACCAGCACGTTCATGCCGAATCCGCGGGCGCGTTTCGCGACTTCCTTGCCCACCGTACCGAATCCGATCAGACCGTAGGTCTTGCCCTCCATTTCGATGCCCTTGCGGCTCTGCCAGGGCCCTTCGGCGTTCATGTCCCAGATCACGTCCTTTTCGGACCCGAACTCGCCCGCCGGCGCGGTGAACACGCCTTTATGAAGCTCCGAGTCCGCCCGCACGATCTTGCGGGTGATGGCCAGCACCTGGCCCAGTGTGAAGTCCGCCACGGGAAGAGCCTCTCTCCCGAACGTGAAGAACACGGGAATGCCCTTTTCGGTGGCGTAATCCACGTCGATATTAGCGCGGGGACCGCCGCGGATGGAGGAGATCACCTTGAGATGCGTGTTGTCCAGCACCTTTTTCGAAACCTCCTCGTAGCCCACGATGAGCACGTCCGCATTGCCGATCTCGGCAATGAGCTGGTCCTCGTTCAGGATCTCGCCCGTAAATCCCCAGCCGCCCGTGCGTACGGTATGACCGGCGACTTTGAGCATTTCGATCCCGTCCTGCGAAAAATCTGCACAAATATAGATTTCCAAATTAGCCTCCATTGCTGCGGGCCTGCCCACGACGGCTCCCGCCACAAAACATTAGTCTTCCGGATACAAAATGATCTTGATGCTCTCCTTGCGGCGCACCATATCGAAGGCCTCCCGAAACTCGGAGATCTTCATCTTATGGGAGATCATGCATTTCAGGTCAAACTTGCCGGCCTCCACCAGATTCGCGACGTTCCGCCAGGATACCCAGTCGTAACCGAAGTGACCTTTCAGCGCGATCGCGCCGTCGATAAACGGATCCAGACTGTTGTTGTACGGTCTGTGATCGTAACCGATCTTCACAATGATGCCCGCGGTGCGGACCATCTTCAGCATGGTGGGCATGATGACGTTGACGCCCGCCGCGTCGACGATGCAGCTCGCGCCCTCGCCGTTTGTCAGTTCGCGGACCTTCTCCACCGGATCCTCGAGATCGGACTTGATGATATGCGTCGCGCCGCAGTGCCGCGCCATTTCAAACCGTCCGTCTCCGTCGGAGGAAAGCGCGATCGCGATGATCTTCGCCGCGCCCGCCGCTCTCGCCGCCTGGATCGAGAACAGTCCCAGCGCGCCTACGCCGAAGACCGCCACAAAGTCGCCCGGCATCACATGCGCTTCCTGCACGACCGCCATATATCCGTTGCAAGCCGGGTCCATGATGGCCGCTTCCTCAAAGCTCATGCAGTCCGGAATGCGCATCAGGCTGTGCGGAACCCGCGCAAGCGTCTTGCCGAGGATCTTCACATACTTTGTGAATCCGCCGTCCATGCCGTACCCGATGCCCTTGCGCTCCGGGCAGGAAAGGAAGTCGGCTGTGTTGCAGGCATAGCATTCGCCGCAGACCTCGCCGGTGTTATCGGACATGACCCGGTCGCCGACCTTCCACTTGGTTACATTCTTTCCGACCTTTGCGACTACGCCGGAAAACTCGTGTCCGAGCACAACGGGCGGAAACAGGATCTCCTTGTGCCCGCCGTCGTCAAACGCGATATCGGATCCGCATACGCCGGCCGCTTTGACCTCGATCAGCAGGTCATCGTCGCCGATCTCGGGCACGGGGACGTCCCTCAGTTCCGTTTCCCGCGGTCCGTAGCCGTATTTCACAACTGCCAACATGGCTTTTCTTACCTCCCTCGCGATACTGTAAATTTGAACATGTCCGGGCGAAACAGCTCGCTCGCGTAGACGAGCGGGTTGCCGAATACGTCGTTGACGCTCGCCCGCATTTTCAGGATCGGTGACCCCTCCGGTACGTTCAGTTTCTGCGCGATTTCCGCGTCGGCCGCCATCGGGATCAGCTCCGTCATGCTCATGCCGAGCGGGATGTTGCACGTCTCCTCGATAAAGGCGTAGAGCGACACGCTTTCATCCGTGATCCCGAGAAACCGGGACGTGAGCTGCGGTGAAAGATAATCCCGGCTGTACACCACGGGAACGTCGTCCGCGAGCCGGATGCGGGTGCACAAAAGGACGTCGACGCCCTCCGGTATCCGCAGTTTTTCCGCCACGCAGGAATCCGCTTTCACCAGTTTCTTCTCAAAGGACGATACGCCCGGCCGATACCCTGCCACTTCGATCATTTCGCTCACGCTGTAGTTCTTGTTCAGGGAATCCGCGATATGGTCGAACTCACAGGCTACGAACGTGCCCTTTCCCTGCACGGCGTGCACGATGCCTTCGCTTTTCAGCGCATTAAGCGCCTCGCGCAAGGTCAGACGGCTGATATCCAGCTGCTCGGACAGTTCAATCTCCGTGGGCAGCCGATCCCCCGCCCGAAGGCCCTCGCTTCGGATGTACTGCAGGATCTTCTTTTTTGCGCGAACGTATGCCAGCATGTTTCGACCGATCTTTCGTCGTTCAGCAGACGGATGCAGCGAAGCAGCATGCGCCCGCCTTTTCATAGTCCGCCTTGGTGGATGCGCTGACGCCGCCGTATACGCCGACGCTGACGCCCTTTTGCCTGACCGCCTGTACCTGCGCATCGCTGACACGTCCGCCTACCACCGCAGACAACAGCACCGCGTCAACGCCGCAGGAGGCGCACATCTCCGCCGCGGTCCCCAGCTGATCGCAGGAGAGCGCGTCAACCTCGAGCAGCGCGTATACCGCCGCTCTGTCCTTGCAGGGCGTCATGGATTCGGCAAGATCGTTCTTTGCCGCGCCCCATTCCGACATCTGGCACAACTGCATATTCGCCGGAATGAGAATGGCTTCCGCGCCGGCCGTAACCGCCTGCTTGACTTCCGCATATTTCGCAAAGGAGGACGTTGTTCCTCCCGGCAGCCCGACAACGGTTGCGACCTTCACGCCGGAGCCCTTCAGCGTTTCCGCCGCGTCCGCCACGAACCACTGCGGGATGCACAGCGTACGCGCTTTGGATGTTTTCACCTCCGCGCATGCGCGCTTCATCTCGTCAAAGCTCATATCGGGACGCATGCGCGCGAGAATCCACTCCTCGCCGCCGATCCCCGCCGCGCCGCCTGACGACTGCTCTTCGGCGCGGATCTTCTGATAGACTTCCTCCGCAACGCGCTTGATGATTTGTTCAATGTCCATATTTCAGTCCTCACCTGTCCTCTTCTAAAGTCGGATGCCCGTTCCCGTTCGACGCGGGAATGCGTTTCGGATTGGAACCTTATTCTTTCTTCGGAAGAACGCCTTCCACGTCGTCATGCGGGCGCGCGATCACATGAACGCTCACGAGCTCGCCGACCCGCTTTGCCGCGGCCGCGCCCGCGTCAACGGATGCTTTCACCGCGCCGACGTCGCCGCGAACCATGACGGTCACAAGCCCTGCGCCGACCAGTTCTTTTCCGAGCAGGGTCACGTTTGCTGCTTTTACCATCGCATCAGCCGCTTCGACAGCGCCGACAAATCCGCGGGTTTCAATCAATCCGAGTGCCTGTTTTTCCATTGTTTTTGCTCCTTTTTTATTCTGTTGATTTTTTGCTGCTTCAGGGTGTGACGTCCGGATCGTAGAAGACTCTGTCCACCACGCCCACGATCACACCGTCAAACGTGCATACGTCGTTTTCCAGATGGAACTCCGTTTCCGCGGCGCTCCCGTCCTCGGACACGAGCACGAGATCACCGACGCCCGCGCCGGCGGCATCGGCATATACGTGCTCATCCTCCATCTCCTCGCCCTTGTCGTTGAGAAAACGGATGAGCATCATTTTTTTGCCGATATGGGTCGGCTCCTTGATAACGGAGACCAGATTTCCGACGACCCTGCCTACGCGCATGTTGCCGTTTCCTTACAGAATGCTCTCCACATCCGTATGCGGACGGGGAATCACATGTACGCTCACCAGCTCGCCGACTCGCTTTGCGGCAGCTGCGCCCGCGTCAACCGCGGCCTTCACCGCGCCGACGTCGCCCCGTACCATGACGGTCACAAGTCCCGCGCCGACCGTCTGCTTGTTCATCAGACGAACGTCCGCGGCTTTCACCATGGCATCCGCTGCCTCAACAGCGCCGACAAACCCTCTGGTCTCGATGAGACCCAATGCTTCCTTTTCCATGAATCTTCCTCCTTTGAATGTTTTTTGCTCAGGTCAGGGTGCATTTTGTACTATTGTAACGGTCGATAATTCCGACGACGGCAAGATCCACGGGGACCTTTCCTCTGCGGAACGAAGCCGCCGCTTCGGAACTGTCAACAAGATACACATATTCTCCGGCGCCCGCCGTTTCAAGCGGATCGCCCGCGATCAAAAGTCCTTTCGGCTTTCCCGACACGTACTGCCGGATCAGCAGAAGCCGGATTCCGGTGAGCGCGGGATGCTTGGGTGTGCATACCACGTTTCCGATGACTTTTCCGACGATCATATCCGCGCTCCTTTCCGAAAAACGGGTTCGAGTCTCTGTTTACTGCAGCGCGTCCGTTAGTTCCGGATGCGGCGCGGGAATGACCACGGCGTTGGTGATCATGCCGTCCGACCCGCGCTCTCCGACGCCTGCCTGCACGGCCGCCCGCGCCGAGGATACGCTGCCGGTCAGAAGCACAAATGATTTCCCGCCGAGCCCCGTGCCCAGCCGGATCTCCATCAGATGCACGTCCGCCGCCTTCACCGCCGCATCTGCGGACAGCAGCGCCTGCGCAAGCGAGAACGTCTCGATCACGCCGAGCGCCTCCACGCCGTTCAGATCGACCGCGCCGCGCATCGCCAGCACGACTTCCTCGTGGATGCGCGGTATAATCATGCTGTCGATCAGGTTCTGACCGGACGCCGTGCATCCCGCCTCCACCGACGCTTTCACGTCCGCAACGGAGCCGGTGATGATCACCACATACTTGCCCGGACAGACCGCCGATGCTTTCACCACGGTCACGTTTGCCGCTTTCAGAATCGCATCCGCCGCAAAGATCCCCTGGGAGATGCTGTTCAGTTCAACCATGCCCAATGCTTCCATCTCTGTGCCTCCTTAGCCGATGACGATCTCGTTGGCGGTAATGGCACGAACCGTGCCGTTGATCGACGCGTGGATGTCCACGCCCAGTTTTCCTTCCGGCGCTTTGGCGATCCGTTCGCCGACAGTTACAAGCTGCCCGACGCTCACCACGCACTCCGACGGCGCGCCGATATGCATCTTCAGCGGGATCCGCACCTGTCCCGGATGAAGCTCCTCCCGCAGGAGCGGCGCGGGCACGTCGTACTTCTTCAATCCCAGCCGCGCAATCAGCCGGTGGACGGGAACCTTCCCGTACTCCCGGAACGGATGCGCGTGTTCCGGCGTTCGCTTTTCGGGTTTGACGCCGCTCTGCGCCATTGCCGTCTTCGCTTCCGTCATGATCGCCGAAGGCGTCAGCCCGAACGGACAGGCATAGAAGGAACAGACGCCGCAGTTACAGCAGGAGAACAGCCCGTTGTCCCTGTATTCACCGCCGTAGGCAGCCGCGCGCATCGCCAGATGCGGCTTGACGCCGAGTCCGATCGCGTTTCGCGGACACAGTTCGGTGCACATCATGCACTGACAGCAAACGCTTTTTGCCAGCTTCCGGTTGAAGCTCTGCGGCGCCGCCTTGCGCAGGTAGTGCGGATGATCCTTTTTCAGCACGATGAGGCCGCCGGTGGTCTTGGTGACGACGCTGTCCCAGTTCGGTTCCACATACCCCATCATGGGGCCGCCGCAGATCAGTCCGTAGCCTTCTTCGTCGGCAGGTCCGCCCGCGAGCGCGATGCAGTCGCGGAAACTCATGCCCAGCGGCGCGTCGATTGTGACCGGCGTTGCGACCTCGCCGGTGACGGTAAGGCGCTTGTGCGTCACCGGAACATCCTGCTGCGCAAGCGCGATGTTCTTCAGGGTGGATACGTTCTGCACCACCGCGCCCGCGTCGATCGGAATTCCGCCGACGGGCACAATACGTCCGGTCACGTCATATACGAGCTGCTGCTCGTCCCCGGCCGGATAATAATCGTTCAGGATGAACACGGAGATGTTCCGTTCGTTCTTGCAGGCAGCTTCCAGCGCTTCGATGGCTTCCCTGTGCTTGCCCTTGATGCAGATCTTGCCTTCCTTTGCGCCGCAGGCCTCCATCGCATACCGCATGCCCGCAACGACCGCTTCGGGTTCGTCGCGCATCAGCTGCTGGTCCACCCGGAGCAGCGGTTCGCATTCGGCGCCGTTGCCGATCACGATGTCGGCTTTGCAGTTGAGCTTCACATGGGTCGGAAATCCCGCTCCGCCCGCGCCGACAACGCCTGCCGCCTTGCATTTGTCGTGAATGACCATATCCTGTCCTCCTTTGAGCCGCTCCGAAGAACGGTATTACAGCATATCCATCGCGCCGCGCAGCGTACACCGGCGGGTCCTGGTGAACGTCCGCGCGCTGGTAAGTCCCTCTCCGGTAGGGGTCGCGATGGTGAAGGTCGTGAAACCTTCACCACCGAACCCGATGCCTGCGTAGGAGGGACCGTTTTTCACAAAGATCGTCGTGTCCAGCGCCTGAGAAGCGCGGGAAAGGTTCTCCACGTTCGTGGAGTGCATGTGCGCCGAATGGTGATTCCCGTGTTCCGCCTCCACCGCGCAGGCAATGGCCTCGTCCACGTTCTCCACAAACACGACCGGCATGACCGGCATCAGCATCTCCGTCGTGACGAACGGATGGTCCTTGGTCGTGACCGTCACGACCAGCCGCGGATTGCCCTGTACGGGGATCCCGGCGCTCTGAAGCAGATATGCCGCGTCGCGTCCGACGAAATCCCGGTTGATCACATATTTCCCGTCCTTTTTCAAAAGGACCGTGTCTAAAAGCTTCTGCGCCTGTGCGCCGTCTATGAGCTGCGCGCCGTTTCTTACCATGCCCGCCACCAGCGCTTCGCCCACCGATCTGACCGCAAAGGTTTCCTTTTCGGAAATGCAGGGAATGTTGTTTTCAAAGCTCGCTCCGTCCACGATATCCTTGGCGGCGCGTTCGATATTCGCCGTTTCATCGACGATCACCGGCGGATTGCCGGGGCCCGCGCCGATGACCTTTTTGCCGCTCTTCATCGCCATGGACACGATCGCTTCCCCGCCGGTCACCGCGAGAAGACGGATCGCGGGATGGCTCATCAGCCGCTGGGAGCTTGCAATGGACGGTTCCTGAACCGCATAGAGCAGCGGTCCGGGCGCGCCTGCCGCCACCGCTGCCTGATTGAGAACCTCGATGGCCATAGCGGAACACTTTTTCGCAGCGGGATGCGGCGCGAACACGACCGTGTTTCCGGCAGCCGTCATACCGATCCCGTTGTTGATCACCGTCGCCACGGGATTCGTGGAGGGCGTGATGGAACCGATGACCCCGAAAGGTGCCGGGAAGATCAGCGTCAGCCCCTCGTCGCCTGTGACGGCGCGCGGCTCCAAATCCTCAACGCCGGGCGTTTTCTGCGCCGCGAGCAGACACTTGGCCGTTTTGTGCGCGATGGAGCCGTACTTCGTTTCTTCAAACGCCGCTTTTGCCAGTTCCTCCGCGTGCTCGATCGCCGCCCTGCGCATGGCTTCCACGATCGTTCGCCGCTTTTCCATGCCGACCCGCACAAACTCCTTCTGCGCCCGGAGCGCCGCTTCGATGCAGTCGTCCATCTCCGCAAAGAAGCACGCGTTCGCCTCGGACGCTTCTGTCAAAGGCTGCATCTGCCGCACCACATCCGCAATGATTCGTTCGATCTGTTCCTGTGAAAGCATTTTTCCGCTCCCTCTTTTTGCTCTTTTTCCGCTCTGCGCCCCGCCGCTGTTTTATCCTACGGCTTATTTCCGCTTATTTGCCCGACCGGTTCGCCTCTCCGGTTACAATCCGATGAAACTGCTCCGCCGGCGTTGAATCGACCTTACGTCCGCGATACGGGTTCGGAACCCGATCCGCATCGTCAATGGTAATGCTGCGGACCGGCGCCGCCTGCCGTGCGGGTACGGTTTCCGGTCCCGCGTTTCCCGGTTTTTCGGTCCTCTGCACGGGCGCTTTGACCGGTTCCGGCTTCGGTTCCGGCTTCGGTTCCGGCGTCTTGACCGGTTCCGGCTTCGGTTCCGGCGCTTTGACCGGTTCGATCGCCTGCGGTTCCGTCTTTCCGGCGGCTTTTTCACCGTATTTCTTATAGCAGACGGCGCCGTTCATCTCGACCTGATCCACGATGCCGACGATTGCCATATCCACCGGACGTTTGTCCGTTTGCTCCGTCTGGCGGGCGCTGCTGCCGTTGACGCACATGACCAGCTCGCCCTCTCCCGCGCCGACCAGATCCAGCGCGACGCGCGGCTGTCCGGAGGACTTCCGGGTATCGATGTTCCATTCCTCCACGATCAAAAGCTTGCTGCCGAGCAGCTTTTCCGTTTTGTTCGTGCTGACCACGTTGCCTTTCACCACCGCAAGAATCATGGAGAACCTCCCTTGTCGTTTAAAATGGTCACGCCCAGTTCCTTCGCCTCATCCCGCGCGTACGGTGTGATGATGGCGCCCGGCGCGGCCTCCAGTTCGCGCTTGCCCTGCCGGTAACACGCCGCCACCTCTGCCGCCGTAACCAGAGTCGGCGCCGACCTTGCGGACGGCTCCTCCGGCAGGTATACAATGTGCGCTCCGTCTTCCGCGATCTGCCGAAGACAGGTCTTCAGCCGTTTCGGAACACGGTTTTGCGCCAGGCCGCTTCGGATCGTCACCTCCGCGCCGCTCATTAAAAGCCGCGCCGTGAGGTCCGCAAAGAAGCAATCGTCCCTTAGCTCCGCTACCCGCCGGTAGAACGCCGGCGACGGCGTCATGACGCTCGCCCGGAGCACCTTCGGAACCATCTGCATCACGGTTCGCCGGATCGCAGGATCATTCACGTCTAAAAACCGGTCCGTCCGCAGTTCGCCCGGGATACGGTTTACGTCCCCGACAAGATACGCGTCGGTGATCTGTCCGGTCAGTCCGCCCGCGGTCAGATAATCGGGGATCAGCACCAAATGGATTGTCCGCGGCGCGCTCATAGCGTATCCTCACACACGCCGCGAAGAAGCATATCGTTTACGATGCCGGCGGCGTTTGCCTCGTCGGTATCGACGTGCGCTTCCAAAAGCGCCTTGTCCGAAACGCGGACAGCCACCCGCATCAGGACCGTCGGCCGCTCTCCCTGTGTGATCAGCGAAACGAAGCTTCCGTTTTTCAGGCGGAACGTGTCCGCAAGATCCGACGGTACATGCAGATGCCGCATCGCAACGATAACGCCCTCGCGAATCGTCAGGGAGCCGTTCGGTCCTTCCAGCGTCAGCGATTCGGAACCGGAAATGTCACCCGACATCCGAAGGCAGGGCTTGATGCCCAATTTGAAACAGTCGGACCGGCTGATCTCCACCTGCGTCACGGGCCGAAGCGGTCCGAGAATGCGAACCTTCTCAAGCGTCCCTTTGGGACCGCGCAGCGTGACCGTCTCGTTACAGGCATACTGCCCAAGCTGAACCAGGTCCTTTTGATGTGTCAGACGGTACCCTTCCCCGAATAAACAGACAAGCGCGGATGCGTCCAAATGCACATGCCGATTGCTGACACTGACGGGAAGCAGAAGCTTCCCCGTTTCGCGGTATTGTTCGGCCAGCAATTCCTGACGTACCCGTGCTTTCAGTTCCGTTTGATTCATTTTGGGGTCCCTTTCCCTGCGAAAAAGGTTCATCAGATGTTTGACGATCGAGTCGTATATCTTATACTTAATTCATCTGATGATTTTATTATAACACCAGATTTTTATTTGACAAGACCCAAAATGCTGTTTTTGTATATTTTTTTCGTTTTCCGACCGGCTTTGTTTCAAAAACGAATGCAGACAATTCCGTGTGTTATTATTTGACAATTCGGGATTTCATGCTACAATGTAATTAGGTTAGTTTAAGATTTGACATGTTTGGATCCGGGAGGGTGGCTATGCCGGCATATATCAGGGCAAAAAAACAGATCCTTCATTTTATCCAGAGCAGGAAACTGACGGTAGGTGACCGGCTTCCCACCGAAACCGAATTATCCGAGCAGCTCGATATCGGGCGGCTGACGCTTCGGGAAGCGCTGAACGCGCTGAAAAGCGACGGACTGATCCATTCCGTTCAGGGGCGGGGCACGTTTGTTACCTGCCAGTTTGACCATATCGCCAATTCTCTGAACATCAACTGCGGCGTGACCGAAATGATCGAAACGGCGGGCTATCGTCCCGGCGTCGCATCCATCCGGAAGAAGCTCGTAAAAGCAGACGCCGCGGTGGCGCGAAGCCTTCACATTCCGGAGGGGACCGACGTTCTGATGTGCGGGCGCATTCGCCTTGCGGACGACATTCCCGTGGTGTATTCCATGGACTATCTGTCTCCGCGCCTTGCCGCTCCGTTCCTCGGCGTAACGGACGAGAACATATCTCTCTATGCGTTCATCGAGGATACCTGCGGCATCCAGATGGGTGTGTGCATGACGGAGCTCAAACCCGTGATCGCCGACAAAGCGGCAGCCGAACTTCTGGATGTTCCGCAGGGTTCTCCCCTTTTGCGCATGCTCGCAACCGTAAACGACGTGTTCGGCGCGCCGCTCATCTACGCGGACGAGCTGTTCCGCCCGGATAAGTTCGAGTTCATCGTTTCCCGCGGACGATAACAATTCACGCAAAAAGCTGTCGGACTGCTCCGACAGCTTTTTCGTCTGTTTTGGATCAATCGTACAGCGCGTCCGCGGGCGCTTCCTCCGGAAGGTAGGTGGAAAAGCCTAAAAGCGGCATGCTGTCGATCGCGCTCATATCCTCGGCGCTGATCTCAAAGTCGAACACCTGCGTGTTCTGAACAATGCGGGACGGGGTCACGCTCTTGGGCAGCGGCAGCACGTTATGCTGCAGCGCATAGCGGATGCACAGCTGCGCAACGCTTTTCCCGTACCGGCTTGCCATCTCGGTCAGGAACGGATCGTTCAAAACCATGCCGTTGCCGAGCGGGCTCCACGCCTCTACCAGCATGCCCGCCTGCTGACTGAATCTGACGTTGTCCATCTGCGTATACCCGGGATGGAACTCGATCTGATTGACCGTCGGCGCGATCTCGGCCGTCTCCATCAGCGCGTCCACGTGTTTTTTCTCAAAGTTGCTCAGCCCCAGCGCGCGAATCTTCCCGTCGCGATACGCCTGCTCGAAGCCGCGCCAGGTGTCGGCGTTCACGCGCTTCCAGTCCGGATTGCGGCTCTCCACGCACGGCCAATGAACCAGATACAGGTCCACATACTCCGTTCCAAGCTCCTTCAGCGACGCATCGATCGCGCGAAGCGTCTTGTCATAGCCGCGCTCGGTGATCCAGTGTTTCGTCGTTACAAACAGCTCCTCCCGTTTGATGCCGCTCTCCCGAATGCCCGCGCCGACCGCATCTTCATTCTCATACGCCGCCGCCGTGTCGATGTGGCGGTAGCCCGCTTCGATCGCTTTGATCACACCGTTTTTGGCGTCCTCTTTGGAGGACTGCCAGGTGCCGTATCCCACGCATGGGATCCTGACTCCGTTGGATAAGGTGAAACAATCCGTCAGTTTTTTCATGTGTACGCCTCCTTTGGCACGGATTTTATATATAGTATACCACGCGCGGAGACGATTGAAAAGAGGTTTGCGAAATATAATCAGATTTATTCTTTCATTCATCTGCTGAATGAAAACGGTGTGCGCACAGAAAAAGCCGCCCTGCGATGCGGGCAGCTTCAAAGCTTCAGATCCTCTATGCTTTTTTCGTGCCGCGCGGGAGCCGCACCAGCTTCATGGTGATGATAAACGAGGTGTAGGTCTCGCCGTCGCTTTCGCAGCGGATCGTTCCGCCCATCGTTTCGACGAGGTTCTTGCAGATGGCAAGCCCGAGTCCGTAGCTGCCTTCCACATGCAGACGGCCTACGTCGGCGCGATAGAAGCGCTCGAAGATGACTTCGCGTTCGGATTCCTTGATGCCGCGTCCCTCGGTGCGCGCCGTGATCTCGGCTTCACGACGGTGCCTGTGCGCCGTAACCGATGCGCGCTGACCGCTCGGCGTATACTTGACCGCGTTGTCGAGCAATGCGCACAGCACCTGCTTGAACGCGCTCTCCTCCGCGCAGATATAGAGACCGTCCTCCACGTCCGTCACCGTCTCCACGCCCTGCTCATACAGCAGCGATTCGTAACGGAGCGTGCATTCCATGACCGCGTCCGAGAGCGAGAACACCGCGTCGTTGCTGTGCCGCGCCGCCTTGTTCTTGATGCGCGCCGATTCAAGCATGCGCGATACCAGCAGATTGATCCGCCGCGCCTCGTCGCGGATCACGGCAAAGCGCCGTTCGTTTTCGGTCGGATCGTCCGATGCGGCCAGCTCCGACGTGGACAGGATGATGGCAAGCGGCGTCTTGATCTCGTGCGACGCGTCGCCGACGAACCGTTCCTGATTCTCCCATGCCAGCTCCACCGGTTCGAGAATGCGTGTCGCCACCGCTTGCATCATCAAAAGCGACGCGCCCGCCAGCGCGATCACGCCCGCCGCGACCGACAGCTCAAGCCGCACCAGCAGCGACCGGTATCCCGCGTAGTCGATGACCGCGATGAGCAGGATCCCGTCTTCGCCGCGCTCGACCTCGAAGCAGAGCGTTTCGGCGCTGATCCAGTTGACGGAACGCTTGCTTTTCAGCATAATGTCGAACAGCGCGCGCCACGATTCGGGATCGTCAAAGTACGCGTAATCGCCGCGCAGCAGCTGGATCTCGTCGCCGTCACCGAGCTCGGTCGCGTTCGGATCGGGCTGCGCCTGTACGATACGAAACAGGTATGCAGGAAACTGTGTTCCGCCGACCTTCGGTTGGCCGCCGTCCGGCTCGATGAGTTCGATAAAATCGATCTCTGTCTCGGTCTCCACACGCCCGATCTCCCCTGTCGCGTAGTGCAGCGTTTCATCCAGCGCACGCTTGATGCTGCGGTCCACAAACCGCACGATCACGATTCCCGCCGTCAGAAAGACCACAAACAGGATCAGACAGACCAGCGAGAACAGCGTCCAGAAGAACCGGCTGTGCGACCGTTTGATCATCTTCTGCTCTCCGCGAGCTTATACCCGAACTTCCGCAGCGTTTCGATCTCTACCCTGGTATGCAGGAAACGCAGTTTCTTGCGCAGGAACGAGATATAGACCTCGATGTTGTTGTCCTCGGCGCCGGAGTCGAATCCCCACGCATTTTTCAGCAGTTGCTCCTTGCTGACCACGACGTTGCCGTTCGTCATCAATAGATGCATGATCGTAAACTCCTTCTTGCCGAGCCGGATCGTGCGATCGCCGCATTCAAGCTCACAGGTCGACTTGTTCAGCACGAGATCGCCGAACTTCAGTTCGTCCATGATCACTTCGCCGCGGCGGCGCGTCAGCGCGCGCACGCACGCCATCAGTTCCTGCATCTCGAACGGTTTCGTGAGATAATAGTCCGCGCCGAGGTCCAGCCCGTGCACGTAATCCTCGACGCTCGACTTTGCCGTCAGCATCAGGATCGGCGTCGCGCTTTCCGCCTCACGCAGCTTCTCCACGATCGTGAATCCGTCGATTTTCGGCAGCATCACGTCCAGGATCAGCAGATCGTACGCGCCCTCCAGCGCGTGCGCGAGTCCGCTCTCTCCGTCCAGACAGATGTCGCTGTCGAACCGGTTGTCCTTGAGAATCTGTTTGAGCGTTTCCGCCAGATTCACTTCATCTTCCACGATCAATACGCGCATGTCGTGTCTCCTTTCCTTCTGTCACCGGTTGTGTTCTTCAAACCCGTTCGACGGACAGCGTGATCGTCTCGCCGTTCAGATCCCATTCCTTCGTATAGCCGAATACGCCCGCTTCGATGCGATCTGAAAGCGTATCCGCCTGCACGGCCGCCGCGTTCTTCAAAAGCACCTCGGCAGCCTTTCCGCCGTTCTCATACCCGATGCGGATGTGATCCGCAACCTCAAATCCCGCTTCCTTGCGCATCGTCTGCAGCTTGGAAACGAGTTCGCGCATCAGTCCCTCCTCGACCAGTTCCGGCGTCAGGTTCGTGTCGAGCACAACGGTCACGCCGTTGTCCGTTTCGGACACGAGCCCCTCCTTCTGCCGCGTCGATACCAGCACGTCGTCAGCCGACAGCGTCACGTCCGTACCGTCGAGCGTGAACGTGTAGTCCCTGCCCGCATGGTGCGTGCGCACGATCGCGTCCCCGTTCTCCTGTAGGTGCGCGCTGATTTTGCCGAGCAGTTTCCCGTAGCGCGGTCCGAGCGTGCGAAGCTGCGGCTTGACCTGATAGCTCATCAGCGCGTCCGCGTTCTCGATGAACGCGATCTCCTTGACGTTCAATTCCTCCGCAACGATCTTCGTCGCCGCCTCCGAAAGCGCTTCGCCCTGCACATACATCTTCTTAAGCGGCTGGCGCGTCTTCTGTCCCGCCGCGTTTCTGGCGCTTCTGCCGATCGTAACGATGTTCAGCACGCGCGCCATCTCCTCTTCGAGCGCCGCGTCGCGGAACGAATCGTCCGCTTCGGGGTAGTCGCACAGATGCACCGAAACCGGCGCGTCCCTGTCGACACTTTTTACGATGTTCTGATAGATCGCCTCGGTCATGAACGGCAAAAACGGCGCGCTCAGCAGCGAAACGGTCTTCAGCACGGTATAGAGCGTCATATACGCCGCTTCCTTGTCGGGCGTCATGTCCGGTCCCCAGTAGCGGTCGCGGCAGCGGCGCACATACCAGTTACTCAGCTCGTCGGCAAAATCGATGAGCTCTCTTCCCGCCTCGGTGATGCGGAACGCTTCGAGATTCCCGTCCACACGCTCGGTCAGCGTTTGCAGACGCGAGAGGATCCAGCGGTCCATCAGCGAGAGATTCTCCTTTTTCAGCGTGTGCCGCGTGGGATCGAACCGGTCGATCTCGGCGTACAGCACGTAGAACGCGTAGGTGTTCCACAACGTAGACATGAACTTGCGCTGATACTCGCTGACCGCCTCGCCCGAAAACCGCGACGGCAGCCACGGCGCGGACGCCGTATAGAAATACCAGCGGACCGCGTCCGCACCCTGTTTTTCGAGCACGTCGGCGGGCGCGATGACGTTTCCGATGTGCTTGGACATCTTCTTGCCGTCCTTGTCGCACACGAGCCCCAGCACGAGGCAGGTCTCAAACGGCGCTTTGTCGAACAGGCACGCCGCAACCGCCATCAGCGTATAGAACCAGCCGCGCGTCTGATCGACCGCCTCCGAAATGAACGCGGCGGGATAGCGGCGCTCGAACTCCTCCTTGTTCTCAAACGGATAGTGCCACTGCGCAAACGGCATGGAACCGGAATCGAACCAGCAGTCGATCACGACCGGCTCGCGCTTCATGGTCTTTCCGCACTTCGGGCAGACCACCTCGACCCGGTCGATGTACGGCTTGTGCAGCTCGATGTCGTCCGGGCAGTTGCGGCTCATTTCTTTGAGTTCCTTGCGGCTGCCGATGACGTGGACGTGTCCGCATTCGCACATCCAGACCGGCAGCGGCGTGCCCCAGTACCGTTCGCGCGAAATGCCCCAGTCGATGACGTTTTCGAGGAAGTTCCCCATGCGGCCTTCGCCGATCGTTTCGGGGATCCAGTTCACGGACTTGTTGAACGCGATCAGCTTGTCCTTGACCGCGGTCATTTTGATAAACCAGCTCTCGCGGGCGTAATAGATCAGCGGCGTGTCGCAGCGCCAGCAGAACGGATAGCTGTGCTCAAACGGCAGCGCAGCGAACAGTTTTCCGCTCGCTTTAAGCGCTTCGAGGATCGGCTTGTCCGCATCCTTGACGAACAGTCCGTCCCACGGCGTTCCGCCGCACATGTGTCCGGACGTATTGACGAACTGCACAAACGGCAGGTCCCAGACCTTGCCGACGCGGTTGTCGTCCTCGCCGAACGCGGGCGCGATGTGTACGACGCCGGTGCCGTCGGTCAGCGTGACGTAATCGTCCGCCACGACCCGGTATCCCTGTTTCCCGCCGAACTTGACCGGCAGATCGAACAGCGGCTCGTACTCGGTGCCCACAAGCGACTCGCCCGAAAAGCGTTCGACGATCCCGGCGTCCTCTCCGAGCACGGAGGAGACCAGCGCCTCCGCCATGATGTAGGTTTTTCCGTCCTGTACGACCTTACAGTAGGTCTCGTGCGCATTGACGCACAGCGCGACGTTCGAGGGCAGCGTCCACGGCGTAGTCGTCCACGCAAGGATTGCCGTGCCGCTTCCGTCCTTCAGATAGAAGCGCGCGATCGCGGAGGTCTCTCTGACGTCGTGATAGCCCTGCGCGACCTCGTGGCTACTTAACGCCGTTCCGCAGCGCGGGCAGTACGGGACGATCTTATGTCCCTTATAGAGCAGTCCTTTTTCGTGGATCGTTTTTAACGCCCACCATTCGGACTCGATATAGTCGTCCTTATAGGTGACGTACGGATTGTCCATATCGCACCAGAAGCCGACGCGGTCGCTCATCTCGCGCCACTGCGACTCGTACTTCCACACGGACTGCTTGCACGCCTTGATGAACGGCTCCACGCCGTACGCTTCGATCTGCTCCTTGCCGTCCAAGCCCAGCTGTTTTTCGACCTCCAACTCGACCGGAAGCCCGTGCGTGTCCCATCCCGCTTTGCGCAGGACGTCGTAGCCCTTCATGGTCTTGTAGCGCGGAATCAGATCCTTGATGCTTCGGGTCAGCACATGCCCGATGTGCGGCTTGCCGTTCGCTGTCGGCGGTCCGTCGAAGAACGTGAAGGCCGGTTTGCCCTTGCGCCACTTTAGGCTCTGCTCAAAGACGCGGTTCTCCTTCCAGAACGCCAGCGTTTCCTTCTCACGGGAAACAAAGTCCATGTCCGTCGATACTTTTTTGTACATACACTCCTCCAAAAAACAAACTGCTCCGCCCGATCCAAGGACGAAGCTATGATTCGCGGTACCACCTCGGTTGACAAGGGTCCCCCCTTGCCCGCTCGTTTCCCCTTAACGCGAGGACACGGGACCGGCTACTCAGCGATACCCCGCCTTCGCCGCTCCGCTCACGGGTGATCTTCACGCACGTTCCGCCGCCGCCTCGCACCAACGCGGCTCGCTTGAGACTTCCCGGGCGCTACTCCCCCCGCTCACCGTTTTAACTGAATCAGTATAACCGAAATAAATAGTTTTGTAAAGACCTCTTTCCATATTTTAGGAACATTTTTTCAGGCTCTTTTTATATTGTTGCGTCCAGAAAAGTTTGTATGCCGCCTTTTCCTTTTGCGACGAACGACAAATTGAGCGGAAAAGGTTGAAAAAGAAAAACAATTATTGTATAGTATAAAAAAAGAAGAAGGAGAAATAACATGCCTTATTCGAATGCGTATAAAGGTGTAAAAAAGATCTTTTCAGCACAGATCATTTCTTTGATCGGCACCGCAGTCCTCCTGCTGTTTTCCATTATCAGCATTTTTGTTCTTGCAGCGGTCAACAACGGAAGCTCTGTGTCTTCCCCCGGTCCGGGATCCGTTTTAAACTTGCTGATCCCTGTCTGCTCGGGAGTCCTTGTGCTCGTCTGCTTCATTCTGGAACTGATCGGCGTCATTCAGGCCAAGGCGGATGAGCCAAGCTTCATCAAAGCGCTGATCTTCCTGATCGTTTCGTTCGTTCTGAACTTGCTCTCGATAGTCTTCCCGAATAATTCGATCGTCAGAAACATTTTCTCCGTCATCAGTACCGCAGTCGGTTTTGCGGCGACATTGTTCATCGTTCGCAGCATCCAGGTGCTCGCAAGGAAACTTGCCCGTGATGACGTCGAAAGAAATGGGCGGGTTTTCATTCGTCTTTTCCTTATTTCTACCATATTGGTATTGGTCACCGGTATCCTTCTCATCTTTGCCGCTGCAGTCTCAAACAGTGTTCTTACATCGATAACCAATTACGTTGCTCCTCTTTCGGGGATCCTGACGATTGTCGCATCGATCGTCTACCTGGTCTTCCTCAGGAGAGCCGTGCGTATGCTGGAAGCGTGAGACATAACAAACCGCCCTCCGGACGTCCGGAGGGCGGTTTGTTATCCTTCCTTGATCAGTTTTTCGAGGAACTTGATCACGGTGATGTTCTTTTGCGTCGCGGGATACTTCGCCGCAAGATCGTCCGCCGTGACCGCGCCGGTCGGCTGATACCAGTCGAACTTCGAGAAGTACTTATAATAATTGCTCGAATCGCCGAACTTGTGTCCGCCGCGCGCGAACATCTCGTTGCGCGCATAGCCGAGTAGCTGCAAAAGCGTCATATCGCCGGTCTGGGGGATATCCCACAGCTCGTCGTAGGTCAGCTTTTCGCTCATGCTCTTGGGCATCACCAGGCCGTCGCCGTTAAACGGGCTCTTGTCCTTGTTCTCCGCGAACACCATGCTGCCTCCGTCCAGCGCATGGACCGTATACCCTTTGAGATCGTCGGTGCTCTTTGCCTTGCTGCGGTCCGTCTCCGTTTTCAGATGCACGTCGCTTTGCGCATATCCGGTCTCAAGCTCCAGATCATACACGTCCGCGATCAGGTATTCCGTGCCGCTCGAGGTCGTGATCGCGTACACGAGCCGGAACACGTTTGTGTGCGGCGTGCTGTCGCTTCCCACCGCAAAGTAGTTGTATTTCACGGAACCGCTCTCGAACCGGCTGCCGTAATGCGCTTCCTTCGCCGCGCGGATCGCCTTTCTGAGTTCGGTCTGATCAAAACCGTACAGCGACGTAATCGCGTTTGCGTTGCGTGCCTGCTTGTCCGGCTCGGGCGTAGCCGAGGGCTCCGGTGTTTCCGCTGTCGCCTCCTGTGTCGGTTCGGGCGTGTCCGGCGTGTCTGCCGAAGCCTCGGGCGTTTGCGCAGGCGCGTCCGTTTCGGGCGCGGGCGATTCAGGCACGGGCGTTTCGACCGTGCCGAGATGCGCTTCCATCTCCGTTTCGGTCCACGTCCACTGCGTGTTCTGTATCTGCAGACCGACCGCCGAAAGATCCTCCGTGATCGTCGGCGACGTGCTGGTCGCCTGAATCAGATATCCGTCCGCGTTCTTCGTGCACGAAACGCCCAGGCTTTGCAGCGCGCGCGCGCCCGGATCCGCGGCGGGATCGGCGTGCGGATCAATCCCCGCGTCCAAAAAGAGCTGCGCCGTGTCCAGCGCGGCGGTAAAGCTGCCGTCCGAACGCCGCTCGGTCTTTACATAATCCGAAAAGCGCAGTTTCAGTCCTCTTACGCCTTCGGCGCGCTTTGCCTCGACCTGCGCCTTGGTCCACGTCCACTGCGTGTTGGTAAGCTTCAGTCCGCCCGCTTTCAGCGCGGCGCCGAACCCGGATTCGTCCGACGAGGTGCTGATCGTTTCAAGCGCGTACATACCGTCCTGCTCGTTCGCGCGTACGCCGAGCGTTTTCAGCGCGCGGATCTCGGGATAGCGGTCCAGCTCCGCGTCGGGCGGATCGATGAGATGCTCCGCATACAGCATGCGCTCGATGTTCAGCGTAAAGTCGTAGCCGCCCGCTCCGTCGCTGCGCACATCGACGTATTCGGACACGTCGATCCGCTGTAAATTGCGCTCCGTCAGGAAATACCCGCCGATGAGCGCGGCCGAGATCAGCAGGATCAGCGCGGTGCCGAGTCCGCCGATCAGTCTTTTTACCGATTGATTGTTCATACGGCTCCCTCCTTCAGACGCGTTTCCCGCAGCAGTTGCAGAACGCGGAATCCGCATCGATCCATTCGCCGCAGTGCACGCATTTCTTCTTGCCCGTCGTATCCTCCGGCGCCGCTTCCGAATCCGGTTCGGCTTCCGCCTCGGCCGCCGCTTCCGGTTCGGATTGCGGTTCGGGTTTCTGCTCCCGTTCGCGGATCGGAATGATCGGCGGTTCGTCTTCATCGTCCTCGACGAACAGGTCGGGGATCTCCGGCTCCGCCTGCTCGTCGGTGGCGAACAGCGCCTTGCGCTGCTTGCGCTTGATCTCGGGCGACCACGCCTCGTCCGCCTCATCGGCGCGCTCGGCGGGAACGGTCTCCTCTTCGATGAAGTCCTCGTCGTCCTCGTCCTCGAAGAACTCGCGCTTCTTGTTCTTTCCGTCCTCGCGGAACGAAACGAGCGCGATCGTCATTATGATGAACGACAGAATGCATCCGACGCCGAGCACCAGCGCCGCAAAGCCGGTGCTGCGGAACAGCTGATAGATCGACCGTCCGGTGAACGTCAGATCCAGCCGCATCGCGATCAGCGCGAACAGGCCGTAAAGCAGGGTCGTGACCCCGAAGGTCGCAAGGATGGTACGAATCGTTTTCATTGAGGTCTCCTTATTTTTCGATCAAAGATTGTATCTCGCGGAGCAGCCGGATGTTTTGGCGCTCCGTCTCCGTCATCCGCGGTTCCCAGTCCGGATCGCGCGGCTCATACCAATCATATGCGCGATAATGCTCGTTAAACTCGCGTTCTGTCTTCGGATCAAACGCGACGTAATAGCGTGCGTAAATCTCTTTGCGGGCGTACCGCAGCAGGTTCGCAAGCGAATGTCCCTCCACCGCGGTGAGGCTCCAGACCATGTCTTCGGTCAGCGCGTCGTAGGTCGGCGACCAGTACACGCCGTTTGCAAGCCGGAAGCTGGTCGGGCAGTCAAAGAACCGCACGAATCCGTTCTGGTCGAACCCGTTCTTGCCGTCCACCTTGACGCCGCCGCCCCACAGCCGTTCCGTATACGTTCCGGAAGGCAGAGCCTTGCTTTCCTCCTCGCTTCCCGCGATCGTCACGTCCACAAGTCCGAATCCGATCTGCCCGTCGAGCAGATAGAGATCGTACACGTCGACCGTGAACCACACCGTGACCGGTTCCTGTCCGTCCTCCGCGCGCAGCGTCGCGGTATAGCTTGCGCGGTACAGATTCTGATGCCGCCCGCCGTCCAGCACAACGAACGCCGTCTGCGTCTTTGCCGTATCAAAGCTGCCGCCGAGGATCTCCTCGCAGAGCGAATCCCGCTCGCTTTGCACCGTTTCGCACACGCTCCGAAGGTTTCGTCCGTTCCCGTCCGGATCGAGCAGCGAGTTTAAGTACCCGTCCGGCTCGGTTTCGCGCGGTGAAGCGTCGGGGGTCGGGGTTTCTGCCGGCAGCGTCGGGATCGGCGTCGGCGTTGCGCCCTCCACGAATCCCTTTACCTGTTGTTCCCAGCTCAGCGCTTTGAACGTAATGCCGTAGCGCGCAAGCGTGTCCGTATCCGCTTCGATCGTAACGCGCATGTGGTCCTCGTCGAGCCGGCTGAGATGCATCTTTGCGCTGCACAGCGCCAGCACGTCCGGGTAATCCTCCGCGCGCACGCCGGGGCGATTCGGGTTCGGCAGGTGCAGATCGTTCAAAATCGCGTCCACGTCCAACAGCACCGCGGGATTCCCGCCCGCGTCGGTCCCGACGTTGACGTACTGCGAAAGGTCGATCTCAACGCGGTTCCGTCCCGAAACGCCATACACGACGGCAAGCAAAACGGACAGCGTCAGCACGATCCCCGTGCCGATCCAAGCCGCCCATTTGATCCGAACGCTTCTGCGTTCGCCGGATTCCGTCTGCCGTTTCATACGTGACAGTATACCATGTCCCCCCTGTTTTGCAAAGAGACGCTATCTCTTATTTGAAATACCCCCAAGATGCGCAATCGGTTGCGCAAAGCGGACTCACGCAAAATCTTCAGGCAGCTCTTCAATCGAATCAATCCCGACGATCGGCACGCCGTTCCACTTCGTTTCTCCGTTGTTCGCCCACAGCGCGGCGTTTTCATTCAGATAAAACACCGTAATTGAAGGCTCGTCCCCGTCCTCCGCGGGCGGAAGAAAGATTCCGCCGTCCGGCGTTTGGGGCGGCGCGCCCAAAAACAGCACGGCGTACAAACGCTCAGACGCAAACGCGTTCCCTTCGACCGTTTCAAGCGACGCCGGCAGCACGAGCGTTTCGATCGCGCAGTTTTTGAACGCGTCTTTGCCGATCGAGCGCAGGTTTGAAGCGATCGACACGGTCTCAAGGTTCACGCAGTCCGAAAACGCCGCGTCCGGGATCGTGTCCGCCGTTCCCAGGATCCGCAGCGCAACCAGCGTTTCAACCGGCAGATACGCGCCGTCCTCTGCGTACTCCGCGCGGACGGAAAGCCAGGTCTGCATCTCCCGTTCGGAGGAAAGCACCAGCTCCGACTCCGCAAAGCTCAGCGAAGCCGATTCGCCGTCGCCGTAGCAGTTCGGGCGTCTCGGGCGCGTGAACACCGCGCCGCGTCCGGTAATGACCACGCCGCCCATCGAGTAGGCGCAGTGCGCGATCAGCGGTTCGCCTTCGTCGTCGAATCCTACGACAATGCCCACATGATTGCCCTTGTTCTCAAGCGGGCTGTATTGAAAAATGAGATCGCCGATCAAAAGGTCGTCCCAGTCGATTGCATGCGACTTGTAATACTGATTCTTCGTCCCGTTTCCGAACCGCTTCAGCATCGTTTCCCAGTCCATGCCGGTCTGCATGAAGCACCAGGAGGTGAAGCCGGAACAGTCCAGCCCCCACGGCTGCATCGTGCCGGTCGTTTCACTGCCGGGACTTTCCACCAGCCGCAGCTCGCCCCACGCGGGATCCGGCGCGATCTCCTTGTTTTTGCCGCCCCAGAAGTAAGGAACCTTGCCCACCAGCTTAAGCGCCGCTTCCACGACCGCGCGCCGCATCGGATCGGGCTCGTTTGTCGGCTCGATCTCTTCGAGCACAACCGCGTCCTCGACCGGTTCGTACGGCCGCGCGTTCGAAAGATCGGGCGTCCCTGCGCAGGCGCACAGAAGCAGCAGCGCAAAAAAGGCGCAAACCATCCGCTTCATTCCGTCCATGCCTCCTTTTCCCGATTACATCATACCATGTGAATTCGTCCGAAATGTTACATCCAGGAAAACAACAAGGCTGCCAAGAATGGTATCAGAAGCCGCGTTCTTCGCCCGGAGCGATACTGACGTATGCGAACGGGCGAAAACACGGCTAATTTGCGACGAACGGATGAAAGAAAGAGCGCGAACGCTCTTTCTTCATGCCGGTCTTTTGTCCTTCCCCTCGTCGCAAATGATCTGGTGCCGTTTTTGACAGCCTAAAATGCAAAATTTCCGTCAATAAACACCGGAACTTCCTTCCCGTCGTGTGTATAGCCCGTGACCTTTAAGTCCGCGGTTCCGACCATGAAGTCGACGTGCGTGATCGAGTCGTTGATGCCGGCTTCCTGCAGCTGTTCCTTTGTCATGTCCGCACCGCCCTTGACGTTGCTTGCATACGCCTTGCCGAACGCGAAGTGGCAGGCGGCGTTCTCGTCGAACAGCGTT